>NZ_JAUXQE010000011.1:0-145385 GCF_030683615.1 Undibacterium sp. | reverse complement strand
GCGGTCAATCTGAATATGCCGCAAGGGCCGTCGCCAGTGCAGCCGAAGGAACCTGTCGTCGTGAATATTGATGTGGATTTCGATGGCACTGTGACCTGGAATGGTGCAGCAGTGAATCCAAGCGAACTGGATGCCAAGCTGGCAGAAGCGGCAGCGCAACCTGACCAGCCAGAAGTGCATTTGCGTCCGGTGGCTGTCGTTCCTTACAAATCTGTGGCAGCTGTCATGGCCGCGGCACAGCGTCTTGGCGTGACCAAGATCGGCATGGTAGGCAACGAGCAGTTCTTGAAATAAGCCAGCTCATTTCATCATGAGTAAAAAAGCCAGGGACGTATCATTCCCTGGCTTTTTTATTGATTCAAGTTATCTGACTTTATCAGCGCATTGCCTCATACAACTCCAGTGGCAAGCCATCAGGATCAGCAAAAAAGACAAAGCGCCGCCCAGTCAATTCATCCATCCTGATATCCTCCACCGCCAGCCCCTGGGCTTCCAGCATAGCTTTACAAGCTAATACATCGTCGACTTCAAATGCCAGATGACGCAAGCCCTGTGCTTCAGGTCGCGATACCCTTGGCGGCGCATAAGGAAATGAAAACAATTCTATTTGCGCACCTCCTGGCAAGGCCAGATCCAACTTATAGGAAGCTCTTTCTGCCCTATAGGTTTCAGCAATAAGGCTCAGACCCAAAATTCGGGTATAGAAATCCTTTGACACTTGATAATCAGAACAAATGATTGCTACATGATGAATACGCTTTAGCATGAATCTACACCTCAGTCAGAGACTCAGGTATTTTGCATGAATTGCAAATACAAATCACGGGCGCGTGTCGCTACCACACCTATAGGCAATTCGCGGCTTTCGTATCTGGTGCAAGGCGTTACCTTGGCAAAATTGCCTGTATTGAAAATCTCTTTGGCCGCCAATAGTTCTTCCGGTTTTACAGTGCGCTCGGAAACTTGTTTACCATCATCCTTGAGCAAACCGATCACGCGCGCCCTGGTGATGCCCGACAAGAAACTGCCGTTTGCCACAGGCGTGACGATTTCATCATCTGCCGTCACAAAGAAGAGATTGGCCGTGGCAAATTCAGCCACATTGCCGTGCATATCACAAACCACACCATTGTCGAAACCACGTTCTTTGGCTTCGCGCAGAGCCCTGGTGGAATTTGGATACAAGCACGACGCCTTGGCATCGGTCGGTGCCATGGAAGGATCAGGACGACGCAGGCTGGACAGGCAGGCAGAGAAGCCGGTAAATGCTGGCATGGGCGCATCAAATAAAGTCAACGCAAAACCAGTAGTTGATGGCTCAGGGATCAGCAAACCATCAGTGCCAAACACCAGCGGGCGTATATACAGTTCAGCATCTGCAGGGAACAGTGCTATGCCTTCGCGGCACAATGCTTCGAGTTCATCGACATTGTATGGGCATTGTAAACCCAGACGCTGGGCCGACTGTATGACGCGGGCCAGATGCAAACGCAAATCCGGTGTCAGGCCGCGAATGGAACGCGCACCATCAAATACTGAGGAACCTAGCCAGACAGCATTATCCATGGCGCCAAACAGTGGCGTATTGCCTTCACTCCATTGTCCCTTGAAGTAGCTACGGTACATAAGATTCCTCACTCATTGATAGTAAATTGGCGACGCATCGCAAATGGTAATTTTAAATGTATCACATTCAATATTTCAGCAAACGGAAGCGAATCAAGGCTGCGCCTGATTGACACCATGCTTGCTCGATCTGATGACTACATATTGCTTGCGGAATTCCAGCCCACGCTGCGGCCATTTTTCTGCGTATTGCTTCAGATGCTCAACTGCTGGCAAAAAGTCTTCGCCATTGACTCGACAATCAGCAGCCAGTTTGCCCTCATTATCACGCGATGCAAACAGGCGTATGCCGATGAAATCACTGGTCTGCAACAAATCATGAAATGCAGGCATGCTTTCTGTGAACAAGCAGCAAGGGCAAAATGGATGCTCCTCTTTTTCCTTGGGTGCTGGCCGGCTGGCCAGATGGGCGACCGGGCCAAGTATCACCTGGCGAAAACTCTTGCCCTCTTCTGCCTCTGCGCCGGTCTTCATTTCTATGACCGTGCAGTTCAACGGCTGCTCGCGGGTAGCATCAAGCAGCACCAATAAATCCATCCTGGCCCAGGTACGCACCCCCTCAAGCATTGCATCAGATTCAGTCGCCCCCATGGCATGCTGGTACTCACTTAAACCTTGCGGGAAGTAGGCAGCATGGCTGGCATAGATGCGTGTGCAAGTGCGGAATTTATCTTCTGCCAGCGTAACAGTTTCCACTCTTTCCACGGCTAGCAGCATGCCATCTTCCAGAGCAAGGTAATTGTCTTGCCATTTCAGCTTGATTTCTTCTGCAGTCAATACTTCAAACAGGGCCAGGGTTAATTCCGCATCGATATTCACGTTGGCAAATACCGGGCGCGCAGACTCTGCTACAGAACTGGAGCTAAATTTCCCCATGAAGTTCTTGAAGGCACTAGAGATGGATGTGGTGACAGGCATGGAAACTGAACGTATGTATGAAAACAAACCTGCATTGTAGCAAGAAGGCAAAGAGATCAAGGCAATTGCATTCATCGCAAACATTTATGCCTTGATGGCATTGATCAGTTTACGCGCTTTTTCATCGTCTTACTGGGCTTGCGTCTCCATTATTTGTGTGGAGGGGTGTTACATCATCACAGAGTTTACTAACTGCGAAACCTTGAAGCGGTAAAGCATATATGCAAGTAAGTCCTGCTATCAGCATTTCTGGATCAACAACATGTACGTGCGCTGGATTGCAGCATTCTAACTGACCAGGTTTGTTTGCATGTTCTGTATGTCAAACCCAGTTATCGTGCGCTTGCCATAGCCATAGCCTAGCAGGGGCAATTACCTGCAAAATGTCCTGAGCCGGAAGTTATTCGCAACGAAGATACAGAATACGTCGAGGCTGCCATAGCAGTTGCCGCCAAGAACCTGTCGAAAACCTTACTGCGCATCGTGTTAGGTGCTCATGTACCGTTCAAAAGGCTCATGCATGATTCACCTTCCGCTTTGTGCATTGCGCCTAAGTTGCCTCGAATGTCACCACCAAGCAACTAACGCACGCTCGCTCCTGATTCTAAACAGGCTTCAAAAAACAATCAACTATCCAGATGGGAAATCAGCAAGTTACTGAAACGCGATAATTCCTTACGCTTGATGTCAGTACCAGCCCCGTCGGTGTCAGGCGCATCGACTGACAAACCTACTGCGATAATATCGATCAGCAATAATTGCAGGATGCGTGAAATCATTGAAAGGAAGGTAGCATTGTCTTCTGTATGATTCACTGCCAGACAAACAGTCGCCTTTTTGGCCAATGGTGACTGGTTAGGCGTAATCGCGATCACATCTGCCCCGGCCAGGCGGGCAGCATCAACCGCTTTCAGCAATTCTGGCAATTTTCCGGAATTAGATACCACGATAACAACATCACCCGGATTCAGCAATTCTGCTGCCATGGAAAACAAATGCGCATCACCATAGGACGCGGTAGGAATGCGGAAGCGGAAGAATTTATGCTGGCCATCCAGCGCCACGGCACGTGAATTACCCATGGCATAAAACTCCACCTTGTTCGCCTTGCGTAACAGGGCAATTGCCTGGTCCAGCGAACGTACATCGAGCTGATCACGGAAATTCAAAATTGCCGAGACCGTATTGTCGATGACCTTGGCGCTCAAGTCATGCGTGCTGTCACTCATCCTTACCTGGCTATGCCGCACAGGAATAGTGCCGGTCAGGCTACTAGCGAACTTGAGTTTGAAGTCAGCCAGGCCAAGGAAGCCCAGCGAACGGCAAAAGCGGATGACGGTAGGCTGGCTGACATCTGCCAGACGGGCAATCTCTGCAATCGCTTCGTTCAATACGGTGCGCGGGTTTTCCAGCACCAGGGTGGCAACACGGCGTTCTGCCGGTGTCAGCTCAGCCTGGATTTGCTGTATGCGGTCCATAAGCGAACTGTCGCCACTACGGCCACGCAAGTGTTCGGACAAAATCGCCGACACACCATAAAACGCCGGGTTAGGCGTCGTAATCACAAAGGTAGGAATTTGCGCGAGGTAGCTGGTGAAACGCCCTTTGGCTTCAAAGCGAGTACGGAAAGCTGAAGTGAGGAAATAATCCCCCATCAGCGGGACGATGCCACCACCAATATAGATACCGCCAAAAGCGCCCAAGGTCACCGCCAGGTTGGCACTGAAACTGCCGAGCATGCCGCAAAAGCATTCCAGGGTTTCCAGGCAAAGTTCTTCAGCATCAGCCAGGGCACCCCGCATGATGTCTTGTGCGGGCAGGGCTTTGACTTTCTTGTTATTCCGGTCCGCCAGTGCGCGGTAAATCAATTCCATGCCAGGGCCAGAAATCAGGCGTTCGGTAGAAACATGCGGCCATTCTTTCCAGGCAAATTGCAGGATCGCATATTCACGTTCATCCACAGGTGCAAAATTGACGTGGCCACCTTCACTACCCAAAGTCACAAAGCCATCAGAAGTCGGGATCAAGCCAGACACCCCCAGACCCGTACCTGGCCCCAATACACCAATAACGGATTTTGCCACCGGCGTGCCACCGCCAACCTGCATCAAGTCTTTAGCCTGCAAACCCGGCAGGGACATGGCCAGGGCAGTAAAGTCATTGACGATCAGCAGTGTGTATAAACCAAATTCGCGTCGTACATCTTCTATGGAAAATGCCCAGTCACGGTTGGTCATCCTGACCTGGTCACCGTCGATAGGGTTGGCCAATGCAAATGCAGCATGATGTACTTTGCTGGCGGGTACAGTGGACAGATAGGCACGCAGCAAGGCGATGATGTCGGTGTATTCGTCACACTTCAAGACCTTGACGGATTCAAACACACCTGGCGAAGACTCAAGTGTAAAGCGCGCATGGGTTGCGCCTATATCTGCCAACAAGCGCGGGCCGCTGGAAAACCCTGCCGCGTTACCATGTTCTACAAGTGCGTTTTCTGTCGTCATGCTGTCTTCATATTTACGGTTTGCTGCCTATTTTCTTACAGAGAATACAATCCCGCAATTTACCACAAACACCCTGAAAATCATGCCTAAAATCAGTGATTGCCGTAGCGAGCAGCCTGCATCTACCTCTAAACGGGCATGACAATATCATTTACCTAACTTTATTGATAGCTCTGCCTTGCTATTTTTCAACCAGTGCACATCGACATGCACCTGTTTTTTTGCCTCGTCCCAGTTGAACGGTATCGCTTTGCCTTGCAAACTTACTGATGCTGGTTTGCTGGCAATATTGTGTATATGCAGCGCAATATCCCTATCCGCTGCCTCAGCATGTGCACCTGTCTGCGTCTGCAGGCTGATTTTCAACTGCGCAGCATTTGCCTGACTATTGAAACGCATGAGGGTATAAGCACCCTTCTCATAAGCATTCGCAGTCTCACCATCATCGTCATACAACTTGCCTGCAGACTTTTTGACGGCAGCATCATGGTAGTAGTGCAGCTCCAGTTTTTTTGCTGAATAGTCGCGGGTATTCTGGACCAGCGGGCTCACGGGGACAAAAGCGCCTGCACGCACAAATACAGGTATGTGATCTTGCACCACCATGACGGTGGATGTTGTTCCACCCTGATATTGCTGGTCATTGTAAAAATCAAACCAGGTGCTACCTGCAGGGAAATATACGCTGGCTTCTTTTTCCGCGGCCTTCATGACAGGATGAACGAGGAAGCTATCACCCCACAGATAAGTATCAGCCACGGCTTGCAGTTTCCGATTCTGCGGCTCAGCATAAAATAGCGGGCGCATGAAAGGCAGGCCATGCTGGTTATTATCAAATGCCAGCGTGTAGTTATACGGCAGCATGCGGTAACGCAATTCTATCGCTGCCCTGGCCAGGGCCTTGGTTTTTGCCTCACGCAAAACCGGCTCGGATGCCACCTCTTCTTGCGCATGCGGACGGAACACAGGCTGGAACACGCCATACTGCAACCAGCGCGTGTATAACTCATCATCCAGATTGGCACCAGCAAAACCACCCAGGTCAGAATGCATGTAAGCCATGCCCTGCATACCCATCTGCAAGGCTATTTCAGGCTGGGAGCGCAAGCCGCCCCATGTGCGATTCACATCCCCCGACCACGGTATCATGCCCAGTCTTTGCGAACCGGAATAGCCAGAACGCATGAGGATGAAAGGCCGTTGATTGGGGTAGTCTTTCTTGTAGCCATCAGCAATCAGCTTGGCCCAGTTGTGACCATAGATATTGTGCAGTTCATCAGCACTGCCAGTCTTGTGCTGCAACGCCGATGGATGCACTTCAGGTTCACCCAGGTCACCCCACCAGCCAGCAACACCCATGTTTTTCAAGTCTTTATAGATAGCCCAGAACCAGTCTTGCGCTGGGGGATTGAAGATATCGATAAGACCGGTATTCCCAAAATAAAAATCATAGGTAAATGGCTTGCCCTGCTTGTCAGTCGCCAGCACATTTTTATTAACAGCTTCTTGCCATTTTTTTGAGGTCGTCAAAATGAAGGGCTCAGTGATCAGGATAGTCTTGATACCTTGCTGGGCAAAGTCCGCAATCATGCCCTTGGGATTAGGGAAGCTGTCTTTATCAAACTCAAGATTACCCATGGTGCCCTTGACGTCTTTGCCGAACCAGTAAAGATCAAAGATGATGGCATCGACAGGGATTTTTTCAGCGCGGAATTTATCCAGTATGCTGCGCGCTTCTGCTTCATTGTGATAGCCAAAGCGGCTGGCGAAATTACCAAAGGTCCAGCGCGGTGGCAAAGGCTGGCGCCCGGTCAGGCTGGTATAGTTGCTGACGATGTCGGCCCAACTGTCACCGGCGATGATCTGGTAAGTCTTGCGCCCGCTGATGGTTTCATAAGCCAGCACATTGTTTTTCTTACTGTCCAGGTCAAGCTGGCCTATCGCTGCATTATCAAAATGCAGTCCATACATCTTTGATGAAAACACCAGCGGCATGGCAAAGTTCATTTGCTCTGAACGCTCTTCGTAGCCATAGTGCGCCTTGTTGTACAAAGGCAGGCGATTGCCTCGGCGATTCATGCCAAGTGCGCGGGCACCGCCACCATACAGGGCTTCGCTGGCGTCCAGGTTAAAATCCAGCACTTCTGCCTCTGCGGTTTTGCTATAACCATTTTTTTCTGACAGCAAGGGTTTCCCCTTGTAGGCATAGGCAATTTGCAGCGGTGATTTAGTGATGCTGACACTGATGTCACCGGCAACATAGTGAATCTTGCCTGCTGTCTCCTTGAAACTGGTCTTTATCCGCGCTGGCAACAGGACCACTGCATGCGAAGCAGGGTTAAATTTTTCAGCAGCAGGAATGAAACTGGTTTCCATGATCTTGTCGCTATAAGGCTTCAAGACATAGAGACCATCATTGGTCTTGATTTCCAGTTGATCGGCCTGCTTGCTGACTGACACGATAGTGCGTGCAGAATTTTGCGCCTGCGCCGTACTCACCAATGCAAAGACAGCAGCCGCCAAGATATTCAGTTTTACTACGGTTGTTTTTTTCATGCTGTCTCTAATTATTTTTTTGGCCTGTACATGCTAAGGTGCGATCAATATCGTGCTCAAGCCGCTATTGAATTGCACCTTGCCATTGACGACCATGGCCGTCTTGCCTGAGTAATAGTCACGCAGTTTTTGTCCGTCGGCAAACACGCCACCGACGCTGATGGCAGGATTGGTGTTAGCCGGGATATCCAGAGCAATCACCACTTTATCGCTGATGCCGTTCTTGTCATAAGTACGCTTGAAGGTATAGGGTTGCTCAGCGAGTTTTTCATGCAGACCTGCGCCTATGGCAGGATGGGCACGCCGGAACAAACCCAGACGACTCCAGTGTTGCCTGACATAGGCAATGCGGTAGCTGTCACGACTGGCATTCTTTGCCAGCTCATCCCAGTTCATGGACGAACGCAAAGTCGCGTCACCTTGTGCACCAGCGACATTCAAGGAACGCGCGGTTTCATCACCGTAATAAATCTGCGCAGCGCCAGGGCTGAGCAAGAGTTTACTGGCAGATTCAAATGGCTTTTGGCGCAAGAGATCAAATGGCCCGCCATCGTCATGCGAGCTGATGTAATTGAGTACGGAATACCCGGCCAAAGGCCCATGCAGACGCGTGGCATAATCACTGAACAGGGCTTCATAAGCCTTGTTGGCATCTGACTTGAAACCAAAATTGATGAGACTGTCAAAACCGTTCTGGTAGAAATTGACACTCTTGCCGCCGCCCATATCAAATTCCTGGCCATGGGCGAGCGCGTAGTTATACACTTCGCCAGTCATGAAGAAGGCCTGATTACCCAACTTCTTTTTGGGGTTGGCTCGCTTCCAGTCTTCATAAGCCGCACTGGCAAGGCCGTGCAATTCTATCCAGATTTCTGGTTCAGTATGCTTGGCGGTATCAGCGCGAAAGCCGTCAACACCGTATTTCTTTACCCAGTCGACATGCCATTTCATGAGATAGTAGCGTGGCGCACGTGGCAGGCCCGTGCGCTGGAAAAATGCATCCAGCTCTTTGACTTCCCTATCGTAGCGCCCTTCTGCCTTCCACTTTGCTACCAGCGCTGGCGGCAAGCTGACAGTGGCATTACTGTCTGTGCGTATATCGGGCAGGTTTTTTACCAGGGTGCAACTGACGGTAGTTTCAGTATCTTTATAAGTGCAGGTGGGTGATGTCCTGACCCATTCATCTGGCCAGACCGGATCTTGTTCGGTCACTGGTCCCAGGTGGTTCATGACCACATCCAGCAAGACGCGCATGCCATGCGCATGGGCAGTATCGACAAACTCACGCATGTCGGCTTCTGTACCCAGGTTCGCATCAACACGGGTGAAGTCTTTGGCCCAATAACCGTGGAAGCCATAAGACTTGCCCGTGCCTTCATCGGTACCGGCATGGATTTGCTCTACAGGCGGCGTCAGCCAGATGACATCAACCCCCAGGTCTTTGAAATAGCCAGATTTGATCTTGGCTGTAATGCCCGCCAGGTCGCCACCAGCGTAGCCACGCTGGGGTGCAGCATCTTTTTTACGGCCATAGGCGAGGTCATTCTTATGATTGGCGTTATGAAAACGGTCTGTCAGTAAAAAATAGACTGTGGCGTTTTCCCATAAAAATGGCTGTGCTGAAATACTTTTGTGTTGAGATGATTGCGCATGTGATGCAGGCATGACGCCTGCAGCCAGCAGCAATGCCAGCCCCAGTTTTATTGCAGTCGCTTGCATGATGAGTCTCCGGCTAGTGCTATAGAATAAACTGCGATTAAACCGTGGCGGCATTGGCTGCCGTCTCATCATTGGCTGATGTGGCGGATGTGCCTTCGACCGCTTCATCCTTGACCAGCAAAGTCAGCAGACCAGCCAGTATCATGCAAACACCACCCAGCATCAAAACCTTGACTGACTGGTTATCAAAGAAGTGCTTCAATATCGCACCCAGCACGACACCAGCAATAATCTGGGGTATCACCACAAAGAAATTGAACAAGCCCATGTAGTAACCCATGCGATTCGCTGGCAAAGCACCCGCCAGGATTGCATATGGCATGGTCAACACACTGGCCCAGGCTATGCCTACGCCCACCATGGGCAAGAGCAGCATCTGTTTGGATGAGATCAGGAAAATACTCATCAGGCTGACGCCGCCTATCACCAGGCATAGCATGTGAACAAATTTGCGGCTGGTCATCTTCGCCAGTACAGGCAATAAGAAAGCTGCCAGTGCCGATACTCCGCCATACACGGCAAACATGATGCCCACCCAATTGCCGCCTTCCTGGAAGGCTGCTGACTGGGCATCGCTGCTATGGAAAACAGTTTGTGCAATCGAAGGCGTGGTGTACACCCACATGGCAAACAAGGCAACCCAGGTAAAGAATTGCACCAGCGCCAGTTGCACCATGGTCTTGGGCATCCTGGTGAAGCCACCCAGGATTTCGCTAACAGCCTTGCCTATGCCCTGATTGTTTTTACGTTCTTGTTTGAATTTTTCCAGGTCGGCTGGTGGAATTTCCTTGCTGGTGAACACTGTCCACATAACAGACAAGGCAAATATGGCACCGCCAAAATAGAAGGAATATCTGACCGTATCAGGTATAGCACCGTTCACTGGCACATTGCTGACACCCAGATAATCAGTGAATATCGTTGGCAACAACGATGCGATCACACCACCACAACCGATGAAGAAAGTTTGCATGGCAAAGCCTGCTGTTTGTTGCGAGACATCGAGCTTGTCACCGACAAAGGCGCGGAAAGGTTCCATGGAAATATTGATGGCACTGTCCATCATCCACAACACCGCTATCGCCATCCACAAGACGCTGGAATTGGGCATGAGGAACATGGCAATCGAGGCCAGCACCGCACCAATGAAAAAGAAAGGACGGCGGCGTCCCCAGTATGGGTGCCAGGTATTGTCGCTCAGATAGCCGATAACGGGTTGCACCAGCAAACCAGTAATGGGGGCTGCCAGCCAGAACAGGGCCAGCTCATCCGGATTTGCACCCAGGGTAGAAAATATGCGGCTGGTATTGGTATTTTGCAGTGCAAAACCAAATTGAATACCAAAGAAACCGAAACTCATATTCCACAACTGCCAGAACGACAGACGTGGTTTGTATGCAGATACTTGCATGGTGTTTTGTCCCCAAATTTATTATGAACTACTTGTTGCGGTATTACTTATTGGCAGAAAACGACTTCCCAACAAAGCCACCATACTAAGAACGTCCGCATGCTGAAATACTACCACAGCAAAATGTAATCAAACTACATAAATTTTCAAGAGCAACTACAAACGACAATCATGTCTGATAAAAACAGAAATTTTGCATAAAATCAATGCATGAAAATAGTAATCTGTAGCTATACTACCCATAATTCCCTACGTTTTTAAGGCTCATTCTGACGCATACGGATGTATGCATTCTAAAAAAATGCCCGCCACTTTCACAAAAGCAACGGGCATTAATCTATGGAAAGCAAAGATTCCAGAATCTTATTTACTCCTGAAAATAAGCTCTTTCATTTTCTGCAATTTCGGATACACCACAGGCACGGTCATCATGGTGCTGGCGATGGCCATCAACAGCAAGGCGGTAAAAGTTTCGCTGGTGATGATGTTTTTATCCAGCAAAATATTGGCGAAGATAATCATGATCAAAGCCTTGGTTTGCAATAACCAACCTATGATGGATGCCTCGCCTTTTTCCCATTTCAGTATCTTGCCTGCTACCTGTATACCTATCAACTTCCCGGCGACAGATGCGGCCAGCAACACGGCAGCAGCGATGAATACCGCAGCACCGCCCACGGCCCAGTTGGTACGCAAACCCGTACTCAGGAAAAACACTGGCATGATGGCAAGCAGGACATGGTGACGCATGAGATCCATTTTTTCCTGGTTAAACCAGTGAGCATCCATGACAGCACCCGCCAGGAAGGCGCCTACCATATAGTGCAAACCAGCCCAGTCAGCTGCAAAGGCACAGGCTGCCAGCCAGATCAGGCCTACATACCAGCGGTCGCGCTCTTCCAGACAGACCATGAGTTTGCGAAACAAAAGCGTCGCAACAGTAAACAGCAATAAGAAACCAACTTGTCGCCCTACTCTGGTCCAGTCCAGCAAGATCACTGCCAGCACGCCCCAGATGGCAATATCGTCCAGACTGGCATAACGCAGTATGCGCTGGCCTATGGGTTGGCGCAGGATATCCAGTTTTTCCATCAACAAGATCAGGATGGGCAAAGCAGTTACTGCACAGGCCATGCCTATACCCAGCACGAATTGCCAGCTCATGGCTCTGGCCCCCATCCAGCCATCCATGCTGAGCAGACCCAGACCAGCTACACAACCAAACAGCAAAGGCATACCCAGTGCCAGACCAGCCGTGATGGTACTTTCGCGTCTGTATTCCCAGGCCTTCTTCAAGTCCAGTTCTATTCCGGCAATCATGACAAAAATCATGACAGCCCACCAGGCGATGCCGTTGAGTGACTGTATTACCTGGGGATTAAAGACAAATTTATAGTAGTCGGGATAAATCGCGCCAAGGACGCCAGGCCCCAACAAAATACCAGTGATAATCTGGACTACTACCAGTGGTGCGTAATAGTCGGTTTTTCCTACCCGCCAGATCAGATAAGGCAGAGTGAAAATTACAAACATCGCAATCAAAAAAATCTCGGTAGTGCTCATACCAGTATGCATAATTTATATTTTTTGAGTTTTTTTTTCTATGCACCAATTCTTACTAGTGGTGCCTCCCCGACTCAATATTGACTCAGCTTCTGGCCTTGCAATGCTGGGCGATATAGGCAGCATGCCCCGGCATGATGGCCACGCATTTCTGCACTACCTCACGCACACTATCGAGATATTCCATGGTGTCCGCTTCGGACTGCAAATTTACCAGAGGATTGAGGTTGTCAGGAATTAAATTTTGTCCTTCAAAAACCTGCAACCAGGCTACCTCAGTAAACAATTCAGTGTCGACGCGCAGCAAGCGTCCGCTGGCACGAAACAGATCAATTTTATGCTGCAGGCTGTCAGGTACAGGCATGTCAGCACAGGCTTTCCAAAAGGCCGAATCATCGCGCTGATTGAGTTTGTAGTGAAGGATTACAAAGTCACGGATACGCTCATATTCAAAGCGTGACTGGCGATTGTATTCGGCGATATCAACGGCATTGAAACCCTGGTCAGGGAAGAAGTCGATCAGGCGGGCGATTGCTGATTGTATGAGGTGGATACTGGTTGATTCCAGCGGCTCAAGAAAGCCGCTGGACAAGCCTATTGCGACGACATTCTTGTTCCAGGTTTTGTTGCGCATGCCAGTCTTGAACTTGATGACGCGCGGATCAGCCAGGGGCTTGCCATCCAGATTGGATAACAAGACCGAAGCCGCTTCGTCATCACTGACATACTGACTGCAGTACACATGGCCATTACCTATGCGGTGTTGCAGCGGGATGCGCCATTGCCAGCCAGCGCGGTGTGCAGTGGAGCGGGTATAGGGCAGTAGTTCTGGCGCAGATTCACAAGGCACCGCTTGCGCCCGGTCGCAAGGCAACCAGTGCGACCAGTCATCATAACCAGTGTGCAAAGTCTGCTCTATCAATAAACCACGGAAGCCTGAACAATCAATGAACAAATCTCCAGCGATGCGCTCCCCATTTTCCAGAACGATGGCATCGACGAAACCATCAGCCTCGCGCTGGCTGACTGAGACTATCTTGCCTTCGGTACGTACCACACCGCGAGATTCTGCGATCTTGCGCAAATAACGCGCATACAGGCTGGCATCAAAATGATAGGCATGGGCTATCTGATGCAGAGGTGAATTCGGCATATCTTGACGGGCTGGCATGAACTTATTCGCCTTGCCCATCATGCGGGTGATTGAATAGGCAGCCAGATTATCCGCCTTGCCCAGTTTGCGCATTTTTTGCCAATATTGATCAAAACGCAGGCTGGCAAAATCCTGGCCTATGGTGCCAAAGCCATGCATGTAGCGATCGCCCTGCTTGCCCCAGTTGACGAATTCTATCGCCAACTTGAATGTTCCTTGTGTCTCGCGCAAGAATTCATTTTCATCTATGCCGACGACCTGGTTGAATCTTTGTATCATCGGTATGGTAGCTTCACCCACACCAACAATACCAATTTCATCCGACTCCACCACGCGTATCTGATATTGCCCCTGCAATACGGTGGCCAACGCCGTTGCCGTCATCCAGCCTGCCGTACCACCACCAACGATGACGATGTTTTTTATAGTTGCATTTTGCATTATTGCCTCCTCCATAAAAAAAACCCCTGTGGGTCAATGACCGACAGGGGTTTTTTACTTTCCTGCTTAGAACTTGTAGTTCACGCCAAACAGATAGCTCCTGCCATAAACAATCTTATCAGTGATCACACTAGGATCAGTGTTGTATTGCTGGAACGGTGCATTATTCCAGTTGTTCGCCTGCGCCAGTACAGACAGACCTTTCAGATACCCCGTCTGGAACTCATACGACAATTGCAGATCAACGATGGTTTCACCCTTGATGAAAGTCAGTTGTTGATTATCCTGGAAGTCGCTGATCTGGCCCAGGAAGTCCGAACGCTTGCGTCCGGCAATTGCCACCTGGAAGCCATTTTTCTCATAGTACAAACGCAGGTTACTGACACGCTTGGACAAGCCTGGCAAAGGTATGGTTTCCGCACTGACATTGGATGTACCGAAGCCAAATGCGGGCAAGCTAATCTGGCTCGATGTATCAGAGTGATTCACCATTACACCAAAACCATCCAGCACAGGCGTGATCAGTGAGAAAGGAATATTCAGGGCAACTTCAAAGCCGTGGATATTGCCACCATTACCGTTTTGTGGCGTGGTCAGCAAACCTATTGTAGAACCCTTGTACGGACCACTCGTTGGCAAAGGTGTCGTCGCACTGACGAAAGGTTTAAAGTCAAAAGTACGCGGCGCACGGTAGATATAGGTATCAAGTTGCTTATAGAAACCGGCAACACTGAAATAGCCTTTCTTGCCGAAATATTTCTCGTATGACAGATCGAAAGCCTTGGCACTGAAAGGTTTCAGTTCTGGATTGCCGCCACTACCACCAAGAATAGGGAAAGGACCGCTGGTTTTTACGCCGAATTCCTGGCTGGCGCGCAAATCATCCATGTTTGCACGCGACAAGACTTTTGCCATGCCAACCCGCAAGAACTGCTCTTTACCCAGGCTAAAAGAAACATTCAGGCTAGGCAAAAAATCAGAATAAGTCTTGCCACCAGAGACTGTGGTAAATGGACAGCTTTCTACAGTAATGCCTGTGCACTTGGCCAGGTCAACCTGATTACCAGTAGAGCGCTGATTAGTATGAATGAATTGACCGCCAAAATTACCGCGATAATTCAGCCCCAGCAATTGTCCATCCAGATCACCCATGGCATAAGCTGTTGTGACTTTTTCATTCACAGCCCAGTCCTTGGCCAGCACAGACGCATCTACCCAGCGTGCCAGTTCATAAATCGGCCCCAAAGAACCATCGGGATCAAATGAGGCGACTGGCAAACCAACAGTGCCCGCTATCGAGGTAGCACTACCAGGCATGGTTGCTGCAGCATAACCACCGCCACCCTTGACTACCAGGCGACCTTCCTGACCAGTACGAGACTTTTCACGGTCTGTGTAATTAAAGCCGAATTGCGCTGCCACGACAGGACCAAAATTCACATCACGCTTGGCAATCAAGCGTATGCTACTGACCTTGTCATTGATATCAGGAAGCGCAACATAACCCGCCTGAGGAGAGTTAGGACCACCGCCCCAGCCATCAACGTCAGTCAGTTTGGCAACTGCACGATCAGCATAATTCAGGCTGGTCGTATATTTGACATCAGAGAAATTGCCGCCGTTAAACCCAGTGTATGAGATAGAACCCAATGAAGCTGCATCACCAGGCTGACCCGCCGTGGTTTCATAGCGCTTGCTATGTTTGATGGCTTTCGAATAAGACAGATCAGCTATCGCAGTCCACTCATCGAGCTTCAATTCATTATTCCAGCCCAGGGATGTCAGCTTGTCATCGGCGCTTTCCTTGTGATTGCGCACGACACCCTTGTAGTTGCTGAAGGTGCCCGAAGTAGCGACGCCATTGACGATGGTTGCGTTAGTCAACACGCCATTGGGGTCGTAACCACCGGCGGAACCGGCAACAGCACCTTCCAGGCCCGTTTTCTTGAGACTGTTGGTACCAGCGGAATAGAAGACATCGACTGCTGACTTGAAGTTTTTATTTGGTTTGTATTGCAAAGTCAGCGATGCACCATCGCGATTGCTTTTACTGGTTTCAGTATCTGCCTTGAAGCCACCCGGCGCCTTGACCAGGGTACCGTTGTAATCTACATCTGGTGTCCAGCCACCCCAGGAATCAAATTTTTGCTGGCCGCCACCATCTTCCTTGAACTTGGTCAAACCCAGGGAAATACCGATAGTGCGGTTGGCAAACTGGTCTACATAAGAGAAAGATGCGCGGTCGCCTGAGCCCTCTTCGGAGCCTGATTGTACGCCCGTGCGTTGTTTGCGATAGCTGGCTGCCAGCACGCGTTTGCCAAAATCCAGCGGCTTGAGTGTATTCAGATCGATAGTTGCTGCCAGGCCCTGACCAACCAGTGCTGCGTCTGGTGTTTTATAGATCAACACAGAACCCATGAGTTCAGCCGGGAACAAATCAAACTCAGGGCTGCGGGCATTACCCGTGGAAGCCTGTTCACGACCATTCAGCAAGGAGCCATTGAAACTGGGAGACAAGCCACGCACACTGACATCTGCAGCCTTGCCGGATGAACGACTACGTTGTGCAGTAACACCAGGCAAACGGGCGATCGATTCTGCCACACTGGCATCGGGCAATTTGCCGATATCTTCAGCAGAGATTGCCTCGACGATGGAATTGGAATTTTTCTTGATCGAGATGGCTTCTTCTATACCCTTGCGTATGCCTGTCACGACCACGGTATTCTCTGCCGCCTGTTGTGCCATGGCGATGTCAGTCATACCAAATATCAACACCGCACATCCAGCCGCAACCGGGCTTAACTTAAAAGAAAAACGGTGCAGAGCGTCGCCCTGCCGACGCTTTTGCGTAGCTTGTTTCATGTAATGTCCCCTCACACTATTATTTGACCTGCACTCTTCGAGCTGCCAGACCGCACACTCCAACACTAGCCTGACAATCAGAACCCAACGTTCCGAAATGAATTTTGTACTAAAACTAGATTCCATGTCAAACGAAGACTACAAAAAACTACAAAGAAAATGCACGCACCATATAAGACCACTATAGCGGACCGCCTGGAACGCACCAGAATGTGTTGCGAACGCCCCACAAGAGAACAAAAAATTAATGTAGTTAGACTACTTAATGTAATTGAACTACTTACAAAACAATAAGAGATTGAGACGAAAAAAATGCTCGCAAGAGCGAGCATGTGGGTATTGCAGCAGGGACAGGGCTGAAGCAGTCCGTCAAGTGCAGGGGCTGTCAGCAGAGTAATGGCTTAAAGAATCGCTTTCAAAAAATCCAATAAAGTATCGAACATGCAAATTGCATCCGGGTTTTCCCCTCATCCTGCCTTACCGTCTGCCCTGGCCCGCAGATAGGCCGGTAACATTTGCGCAGTCCAGATAAGCAACAATGCCAGCCAGATACTGGAAGACAGCTGGAGTATCTGTGGAATGACAAACAGGCTGGCCATCACCCTGAGCAAAGCGGCAATATGCAAACCCAGGTAGAGCCCCCACAACAGATTATTCGCCTGTAAAGCGCGGCCACTATGGCCAAAGGTGACGCGACTGACAAAGCCCACCAGCATGGTGCCCATAAACCCCAGGCCCAAAGCATGAACCGCCGCCGAACCTATGGGCGCGCCCAGTGCCGTCGCTGCCTGCAAGGCAAACACCACCATCAACCAGGCGAAAGACAAGTGCAGCATGGCCAGCAAGCGATTTTGCAAACTGCGCAACAAGCCCCAACGCCAGGATGTATAGGCAAAACTCAGGCTCATCAGACCAGCCACGACGGCTTGTACGAGTAACAGATTCAGGCATGCGGTCAGGGCCAGCAAAGCTGAACCACCCAACCACACGTACAGCAGCCGATATGGGCGCCAGACCACATAGTCTTGCAAGACATTGCTGGTAAAGAAAGGCAGCATGCGATGGCATACCGTTAAAAATACTGGCAATAAAAATCCAAAAAATGCCAGTTCACGCCCGACCTGCCAGGTCTCTTGCATACCCAGGCTCCACAGCAAACTGGCAACCAGGGCCAGCGCGCCACCCGTCATGGCAAATAGCAAGGCGATGGGATGTATCTTGTCATCCACCTTGCTCATGCGCACCAGTGCAGCCCAGCGCCAGGTGACCGCCAGCCAGGCACTCAACATGAAAGCAAAGCCGGATGAACGCAAGGGGTGCCAACCCAGAGCCGAGGCCAGCAGCACCAGTGCCACGCCCATGAAGTAAGTCACACCATGCAAAAGGAAATAGTGGTCTGGCACATCCAGCCCCAGCCAGCGTGGCCCGGCAGTAAATGTAAAACCCAGTATGAATAAGGGGAATACACCCAGGGGCATCACCAGTGCGTGCAAAGCGATGGTTTGCATTTGCTGTGCCTGCACTTGCCACCACCACCAAGAAAATAGCAAAGCCACGGCAAGCGCGCCAAGAAAAAAATACAATCGGTGGGGCGCGAGGGCAAGACGTTTCATACTCAACTCCTGTTTTTTTAGAACGTGTTGCAATCCATCTGTTGCCAGATGCATCAGACCACATTAATCAGCCTGTATTGATGTGTCGTGCAAATCCCGCCAGCCAGGCTGGTTTTTCGCTGGCGTCTATCCAGTATTTGACGGCGATACCAAGTTCAGTGTCGCCTTCCATTTTCAGGCGGCGGCGAAAAAACAGAGTGTCCGCATCTTCCATGCCAGAGGCCAGTTGAATAAAGTCCAGTGCGGATGCTGATAGCGTCACATCACTGACACTGCCATTGCTGGCAGCCCTGAACCTGCCTTGCTGGCAGCTAAAGCATAGTTTCAAGCCCAGGTCTTCTATCAACATGGTGAAAGATTTTCCATACAGGGATTCTGGCGCGACCAGGTACTCGCGCCTGCGCGCAAATTCCAGCATCAGCATTAAAGGGGCGCTGGCTAGCGGCCCAGGTAACAGGCCGCCAATTTTTGCGCATGTTGATGGGAAGCGGAAATTAGTTATTTGCATGTGGAATTCCATTCATTTCAAGCTTCTTGCCATTGCATGCCAGGCCTGGCCAGCCAGTAACCGTTGCTGCGTTGCGCATGTGCAGGCAAACAGGCAGCATCGACTTTGGCTATACCCCTGACCTGTCGTGCCAGGTAAAAAGCCTGCACTACCGCTTCCATACCCTGCGATTGCGGCTGCAGACGCAGTACATCCACCTGCATGGCCGCCAGTTCAGGCAATTGCGCGCCCAGATCCAGGCAAGTGGCACTTTGTGTCTGTATGCCATTAATGATCAAGAATTCCTGGTCTTCCCGGGTGGACAATGCCAGTCCATCTGGGTACATTTCACAACGGAATTCGCAGGTATCCTTGCGTAGATGGTGATGACGCGCGGTAAAACAGCGCGCCGAATATGCCAGCGCCAGCCTACCCCAGACTTGTACTTCGGTTGCTACATGTGCAGGCCTTTGCTGCTGCAAGGCAGCCAGATCAGTACCAGACATTTCTATCGGCGGCACAAAGCGGCGCGCACCCAGCGTTGCCAGCCAGGCCAGAGTGCCTTCATGATAGATATTCAAATGTGGTCCGGCGACAAAACCATAATCCTGCCCGGCCGCCGCCATCTGCACGGCACGTACAGCACTAAAGTCATTGGCTTCGATCATGAAACCTGCGGCCATAGCGCGCTCGACCAGTTTATGCAAATTGCGCCTGTCTGCATCATTGTCGATCAAAGTCAGGCTGGACAAGACCACCTCCTTGCCTGCCGCGCGCAATTCGGCTGCCAGTGCCAGCCAGTCTTCCAGCTTCATTTGATGACGGCGTGAACAAATGACTTCTCCCAGATAGACAATATCGACCGGCCACTGCATGGCATCGGCATAGAAACGCAAAGTCGCTTCTTTAGACCAGTAATAGGCCAGCGGTGCCAAAGAAATTTGTAATGTCTGCATGATTACTTCCAAGGCCTTTCAAAGGCCCCTTGTGTCACCTGGGCGCCTTCAGCATGTTTGGCCAGCGTAGTTTGCCAGTCTGGCCTTGGCGAATACCGTTCGGGATTGATGCTGGCAGCATCGAGTGCAGCTCTCAAGGTCGCCACCACTTGCGACACATAACTGGGGCTACGCTGGCGCCCTTCTATCTTGATTGCCGCTACCCCCATCTTCAAGAGTTTGGGTAATAAAGCCAGCGCATTCAGGCTGGTTGGTTCTTCCAGCGCATAGTCGGTTTTTCCCTCCACCTGGAAACGTCCCTTGCACAAGGTAGGATAAGCTGCGGCTTCGTCTGCTGCGTAACGGTCTATCAGGCTACCATTCAATCTGGCATACAAGACCTGATCACGCTCTTCCCATTTGACTGCATGGGCAGGTGAACAGACGCCCTTGTTATTCGGCGAATCTGCAGTGACATAACTCGACAGCAAACAACGCCCTTCTGCCATCACACACAGACTGCCAAAACCAAACACTTCGATCTCCACCGAGGTTTGCTGAATGATCTTTTCTATCTCCAGCAAGGTCAGCACGCGTGGCAAGACTGCACGTTTGATGTTGAATTGCTCGCGCATCAGTTCTATTGCATCCACGGTGGTGGCCGAGCCCTGTACCGACAAATGCAGGCGCAAATCTGGGTGCCTGTCCCGTGCATACGCCATCAGGCCAGGGTCAGCCAGGATCACGGCATCTGCCTGCATTTGTACTGCGGTATCGATGGCTGCCCGCCACTCAGCCGCAACCCTGGCTTGTGGAAAGGTATTAATGGCAAACAAGACTTGTCTGCCACGCGCATGGGCGTAGGCGACACCCTGGCGTATATCATAGTCAGAAAAATTCAGACCACCAAAATTGCGTGCATTGGTGGCATTGCGCAAGCCCAGATAGATGGCATTGGCTCCTTTGTCCACGGCTGCCTTCAAGGCAAGCAGACTACCGGCAGGAGCGACCAGTTCACAAGTTTTCATAAGGCCAGGGCCAATTACTTCGTATGCAGAAAAACCGATGCTAGCGAGATTCATCACCAGCGTCTTTGTCCTGCGTCAATTATTCAGGAAAGCGCTGCATTACCCTGATAAGATTTAAGGGTATCTGTCGGGGCGATAATATGTATGGTAGAGCCGCATACCCTGATCATTTTCTCATCCATCAATTGATGCAAGACCCGCGATAAAGTTTCGGGGGTCAGATTCAAAAGCGAGGCAACCAGATTCTTTTTCAACTCCAGCCTGACATCATTCGTGCTTTGCATTGCCGAAGTCTGCAACAAATAATCAATCACGCGTTGCGTGGCGTTCTGCAGGGAATAACGTTCTACATTGCGAATGAAACCCAGCAAGCGGTAAGACAGGCCTGCCATCATTTGCCGGGCAATCACGGGTGAACTATCCAGCAGGCGTAACAGTGCCATCTTGGGTATTTTCAGCAAGAGACTGTTTTCCAGTGCTTCGGCATAGAAGGGATATGGCTCATCCAGAAACAGCATGGCTTCGCCCAGGCTTTGTCCGGGACGTATCAGTTCCAGCACCTTGTCGCTACCGTGTGAGGAGGGTATGCCCAGCTTGACCAGGCCATATACCAGGATAAAACTGGCATCAGCATGATCACCTTTGCGAAACAGGCTGAGGCCCTTGCCAAGCTCCAGTTTGCAAACTTCTCTTTGCAGTGATTCCAGTTCGAATGTTGAAATATGGCGAAACAAGCTTTGATTCGCCAGTAAACTGCCCAAATTGATCTTGCTCATCTTAGTTCTCCGCCAGACTGACAGAGATCAAGTGTAGAAGCAGAAGTCCGCCTCAGCCATACGTCAACAGGACTAATTCAAGCAGGCAAACGGAGAAGGGATTTATTTATCCAGACCATGCTCAACTGCATACACGGCGATTTGCACACGGCTGCTCAGGTTCAATTTCTTCAAGATATTCTGCACATGAATTTTTACTGTGCTTTCAGCCACGTCGAGATTGCGGGCGATCTCCTTATTGCTTTCACCGCGTGCCAGGCAGACCATGGTTTCCCTTTCACGAGGCGTGAGCTTTTCTTTTTCCGGGGTACTTACAGCATGATTCCCAGCTCGAAACTGCATGACCAGCTTGGCTGTCATGGCTTCGGCAATCACTGGCTCTCCTGCTGCGGCACGTTTGATGGCCTGGGTCAGATAGTCTGCTTCTATGTTTTTCAACAAATAGCCACGTGCACCACTCTTCAGTGCCGTACTCAGGTCTTCAGCTTCTTCAGAAACAGTCAGCATGAGGACGGCTATTTGCGGCAGGTCTTCGACGATCAATTGCATGGCTTCGAGGCCAGACAAGCCTGGCATATTCAAATCCATCAAGACCACATCCGGCAGCAGTTGCTTGGCGCGTTTAATGCCTTCCAGCCCATCGGCAGCTTCGCCGACGATTTCAAATTCGGGATTACGCTGCAGCAGTAACTTAATACCACTGCGGAACAAGGTGTGGTCATCAACCAGTAATATTTTTATAGTCATCTATTCGTCTCTGTAATTCATGCTACCAGTCTTTCCTGATGGTGCAAACTCAGGGATAATGTGGTGCCCTTTCCGGGCGTGCTTTGTATGGAAAATTGGGCGGACAGGCGTTGGGCTCTTTCCTGCATGATGCGCAAGCCTATATGATCTTCCGATCTCTGACTGGCATCGGCTACGGAAAAGCCTCTGCCATTATCCGCCACGACCAGTTCAAAGTCGCGTTGATTATCTATCTTTACATGCACCGCGCTGGCATGGGCATGCTTGCGTATATTGGACAAGGCCTCCTGCAGGATGAACAAGACCTGCAGTTGCTGTTCAGGTGCCAGTGGTGCTCCGCTACCCAAGACCTCTACCGTACCAGAGACGCCACTCTGGCGCTCAAATTTTGCCAGGACATTGCGGACTTCTGATTCAAGATTATTAACCTGCATGCGACTACGAAAATTCAGCAAAAGCTCGCGCACGTCTTCATAACTTTCTTCTATGCCAGCACGAAGCAAGGGAACGATGTCGGCAATTTCCTGGCTATCATTGCGCCGAATGGAATCCTCCAGCATCTGCACTTGCAAATTAAGAAAATTCAAACCCTGGGCGATACTGTCATGCAAACCTTGCGCAAGTAAATTTCTCTCCTGCGAAACGGCAAACTCTTTTTCATGGGCGATCAATCTCTGGTTTTCAATGGCGACACCCAGGTTTTGCCCAAGTGTTTCCAGCAAACGTCTTTCTTCACCAGTGATACAACGCTCTTTATCAAAATGCAGTGAAAAACTGCCTATGACTTGCTGAAGTGCGACGATCTGGAACACTGCAATGGAAAAGAATCCTTCATCCTGGCAACGATAATGTTTGAATTGATTCAATTGACGGAAATCCCTGACCAGGACTACCCCCTGCGTAATGGCAGCACCGCACAGGCAATCATCTTTTTTGATGCAATGCTCTTCTTCAATCATCTTTTCTGAGATGCCTTCATGCACAGTAATATGCACATTGCCATTACTCTTGTCGAGTATCCTGACTGTGCCACCTTCAGCTCGTATGCGCTGCATGATCCTGTGTAAAAACCCCCGACACAATTCTTCTATTGCATGCGGCCCGGCCAAAAAGGCAGCAACTTCATACAAGGTACTGACCTCGTGATTTTGTGCCTGCAATTTATGGGTTTTATCCTGCACGCGCTGCTCCAGCATTTTGTGGGCGCTTTGCACATGATCTGCCATGGTGTTAAAAGCTGCTGCCAGCGCACCAAATTCATCTGCGTTTTCTATCGGCAGCCGCACACCGAGATCGTCTTCACTCATCCTGGCAATGCCTGCCTGCATGCGGGTCACCGGACCAATGATCCAGAGGTACAAAAGATAGAGCATGGCAACGCTGGCTGCCAGCGACATGAAGATCAGCACGGTTTGGCACAGACGTAACCAGGTAGTCTTGCCCGCCAACTCCACTTCCACCATGGATACAAGGAGATTGATATCATTCACAAAAGGGGGCAAGTCAAGTCGATATTGCGTGACTGCAGCCTGGCGCATGGCAGGGTCACTGGTCAGCAAGGCAGCCTTTGCATCCTGCTGTATCAGTGTCAGCCAGCTACGCTGGACCTTTGCCATCTGCGTTGCAATTTCCGGTGTTGCAGGCAAGAACAGGGGGCGTTTCGCATCACCGTTCTGCAGGTCCGATAAAGTTGCGTCAAACTGCTTCAATTCATTTTGTATTTCACTATTTTGTGTCGCATGCTCCAGCACCAGCGCCAGGCGGTAAGAACGCATGCGCAAGCTGCCAGCCTCATTGATGGCAGCCGCCCCGCCTTCCAGTTGCCAGGATAGCAACAAGGTATAGGCAATTGCCATCAGAGTCAGACTCAGGCCTATGATGGTGGTCAGCAGGATGCGAAAAGTCATCCGTTTTCTGAGTGGCAAGGGAAATGAGGTGTTCATGGATGCCTGAACAGTGAAGCGAAAACCATAGTGTAAGCCTTATTTGTCTGTATGCGTCATCTCAGCATGCGCAATACCCAGGGGACATACCATGGGAAGAAAGCCATCCGAGCGTTCAGAATAAGCCAGCAAGGCGCCCTGACTCATATCAAAATACCAGCCATGCAAGGCTATCTCCCCCCTTGCCTCCCGTTCTGAAATCCAGGGAAAACTGCGCAGATTATTGAGTGACATCAGTATCGCTCCCATTTCACAGGCACGATTTTGCTCGGCAGCACTGCAATGGGCAAGTTGACTGAGCACCTGTTGCTTGACCGGTTCTACTATTTTCATCCAGCGGCCTATGAAATCAATTTTGCGACTGGGTGTATACCCCTGCATCAGGGCGCGTATGCCACCACATTTTTCATGGCCCATGACAATGATGCGCTTGATATTCAAGGCTTCCACGGCAAATTGTATGGCCGCGCTGACGCCTTGCTGGTGCCCCAGTTCATTGCAGGGTGGCACCAGGTTGGCGACATTTCTGATCACGAAAATGTCACCAGGGTCGCAGTCAAGCAGCAAGGCTGGATCTACCCGGGAATCACAACAGCCTATCAACAAGGTGCTGGGGTCTTGCCCGTGGTTCAGTCTTTCATACAAGGGTTCAGTACCAGCAAAATACTTGCTCTGAAAACGCTGAAAACCTTCTATGAATTGGTGGATGTTTCTAACTTCCATATGACTAGCCCATTCCTGTTATTACCACCACTCTCAGCCCCCCGTTTGCGACATGAAACGGATTATCTTATGTGGCTGGGTTGCAAACTCATGGCGTTCAGGCTTGAGTTCTATTGCCTGACGTATCAAGGCATCCAGCCCGGCGTCATCGATACCGGCACGCAAATGCGGCCGCAATGCCAGTTTTTCATCTTGTCCCAGGCACATATACAGAGTGCCATCGACTGACAGGCGCACACGATTACAGCTTGCGCAAAAATGCTGGCTGATCGGCGAAATAAAACCTATGCTGCCGCTGCCATCTGGCAAGCCCCAGTAACGTGCCGGGCCGCCCCCCAGTTCTTCAGCCAGCGGCACCAGGCCAAACTTGTCCACCAATTGTTCACGCAGTGCCTGTACTTCCATATATTGGGAATTGCGCCCGGTTTCCCCCATGGGCATGGCTTCGATTAAACGCAGGATGAAGCCTTCTTTAAAGCAAAACTCGGCCATGCGCATGACTTCATGGTCATTCACGCCACGCATGAGTACCATGTTCAATTTGATGGGATGAAAACCTGCCTGCTTACCAGCCTGCAGTCCTGCTATGATATGGGCCAGACTATCACGTCCGGTTATTTTTTCCATACAGGCTTTGTCCAGGCTGTCCAGGCTGACATTGATACGCCGGACACCCGCTGCATACAATTGCCTGGCATGTTTATGCAATTGTGTCGCATTGGTGGAAAGGGAAATATCCTGCAAGCCAGGCAGCGGTGCCAGTTGCCGCACCAGCTCAGGCAAATTCTTGCGCAACAAGGGTTCACCGCCAGTCAGGCGCAAGCGCGCCGTGCCCATGCGGGCAAAAGCTGCCACCACCCTTTGTATTTCATCGAAGCGCAACCAGCTTTCTGGTTCTGCAAAACCTGAAAAACCTTTGGGCATGCAATAAGTGCAACGCAAGTCGCATTTATCTGTTACTGACAGGCGCAAATAGCTCACGCGCCGACCAAAACGATCCACCAGTGGCGGTACCGCCGAGCTGCTTGCGCTTGCCAGAGCACCGGGATGGCTGAGGTAGACAGGATTTTCCATATCTGCATTGTGGTGGCAGACAGGGCACAACACAATTCGCCGCAAAGCCATGAACGACTAGTTCTTTTGGGGGATATGCCTGCACTGGCAAAAAGACAACTTCCATGGCGGACGAAAAATCAGACCTGCAGTCAAACGTAAAGCTCGCCCTTGGCCACCATGCAGACCTGCCCATGCACTAAAATAGTTTCATCATCTGCATTCACGCGCACATGCAATTCGCTGGGACGGTGTACATATGCTCCCTGGGCAAAAATCTGTGCATCACCAGCCTGCGCGCGCTGGTGCCTGACCAGATAGGCCGCAGCCGCGCCGACGGCACTACCGGTGGCGATGTCCTCAACCCTGCCGTCATTGTCCCAGGTGCGCCCTTCGCGGCGGTTAACATCAAGAACGTAGACAAATTTTGCCCCCACGCCTGCCAGCAAGGCTTCAAATTTTTCATGGCAGATACGTGCCTTGTCCAGGTGTTGCTGTATCGGCACGATCAAATAAGGCAGGCCCGTCGACACCACTTGCAAAGGCAATTCCGCTACCTGATCATGCGCATGCAGGTTGAGTGCCTTCAAAAATGTTTCTGTACTGGTACTCGACAAGGGTTGATTGAAATTGGCTTTGCCCTGATTCATCTCGGCAAAAAAATTGCCATTTTCTTGCCTGCTGCGCGCAAAAACACTACGTTCATTCAAGACAAACTCGAACTCTGCAGTTTCAGCTTCAGGATGAAAACCTTGATGCAAACTAGCGGCAGCACCAATAATGGGATGACCGGCAAAACCCAATTCTTCTTCCATCGTAAAGATATGGGCACGCCACTTAGCCTGAGTTTCCAGTTTTTGTAAAAAGATGCTCTCAAACTGGCGCATTTCTCGGGTCATCGCCTGCATCATATAGGTGGACAGTGTTTGCTCCAGTACAAAAATACTCAGGCCGTTGCCGGCCAGCGTTTGTCTGGCAAAAACATCCACCATGGAAAACGGGAAAATTTGTTTTTTCACTTGTGACTCCCTGTTTGGCTGGTGTCATCAGTATAGGCAAGAACCATCCAAGATAAAGTGAAATCTCAACCAGCCTTTTGCTGTTGACGACGCCAGTGCCGGCCATAAACATGCAGGCCTGCCATGGGCAACAAAAACCAGAACACGGCATTGGCGATCACACTGATTCGTGTAAAACTGAATTGATAGCGATAGCCAGTGCCATCGATATACACTGCCATATAGGGAAACCCGGCGAACCAACCCTCACCAGCGATATTAGGAAATGGTAAGAGCATCCAGAATGTGCCCAGCCAGGAAGCCAGGCCCAGCACCAGTCCTGCCAACAAGCTACCCAAACAGAGTCTGTTCCAGTTTTTTGGACAATGGCCGGTTCGAGACAAAAACAAACTATTGAACAAACTGTAAACCCCCGCCAGCATCAACAAGCTAGCTGCGACAACGATGGTGATAAGCATCATTTCTTAAACCATGAAAAAAGGGCAAATATGGAAATATATGATAGCACTGGCTATTTGCTTTTCCGCTATATTTTACAGTCGTTGTAAATCAGTTTCATTTCCTCAAATCGGTAGCACTTACCTTGATAGTCTGCCACGACTGGATTAAGCTAACCTCAATCAGAATATATACACTCCTTTAGTTGGAGCCAAAAACACAAGAAACCATGCCATTCCCATCCCCATTCCGTCTCTTGCTGGCCATGAGTTCTGTACTAACTTTGCTAAGTAGCTCAGCCATTGCAGCAGATGTCAATGAAGAAGAAGACCTGGCGCTGGTATATGGCGATAAATCCATGATCAGTATTGCCACCGGCAAGGCACAAAGCCTGCGACGGGCTCCGGCGGTAGCATCTGTGATCACTGCTGAAGATATACGGGCCCAGGGTTTTACCGACATTGATCAGGTACTTGAAACCATCGCTGGCATGCATGTAAGCCGTGCCGCAATTGTCTATTTCCCTGCGTATATCATGCGCGGCATAGGCGGCGGCGGGGTGACCAATCCACATATGCTGGTATTGCAGAATGGCATCCCCATGACCACTTCATATACTGGCGACAAGGGCCAAATGCTGTGGCATGGTATTTCGGTAGAAAATATTTCTAGAATTGAAGTCATACGTGGCCCTGGCTCCGCATTGTATGGTGCAGATGCCTTTTCCGGTGTCATCAATATCATCACCAAAACGGCAGATGAAATTCCTGGCATTTTTTTGAGTGCAGGTGTGGGCTCTTTCCGCACCCGTGATGCCTGGGTATTGCATGGCGGGAAGTGGGGTCCCTTCAAGATTGCCGCTTATCTTCGTGCTGGTGCCACCGATGGTCAAAAAGAAGTGTTGACTGCTGATGCACAGTCCAGAAATGACAAGCTGTTTTCTACTAATGCCAGCCTGGCTCCTGGCAGTGTGCATACAGGCTTTAATCCAGTTGATGCCAATCTGGACCTCAGCACAGGCAACTGGCACTGGCGTTCCAGTCTGCTAAGCCGAACAGAATTGCAAACCGGGGCCGGAGTATCGTCGGCACTCGACTTTGGTGGTGGTGCCACGACAGAAAGATTGACCAGTGACCTGTCCTGGATAGATGCGGCTTTCGCAAAAGACTGGACACTTGGGAGTACTCTGAGCTTCTTATACTATACGGAAAAAAGCAGCCTGCAACTCTTGCCACCAGGGACAAGATTACCAACCGGGACTTTCCCCAACGGCATGATAGGCGGCCCTTCGCGCTGGGAAAGACAATTCCGCCTGTCGGCCTTTGCCAGCTACTCAGGATGGGCTGATCATCAGTGGCGTGTGGGACTTGGGCATGATGATGTCAATCTCTACCGCACCCAGACCATCAAGAATTTCTTGCTTAGCCCGGCTGGCATCCCGATCCCCAGCGGGCCTGTCATGGACTATAGCCAGATACAACCTCATATCCTGCCTACCCGCAGAAAGAATAATTACCTGTATCTGCAAGACGAGTGGAACCTGGCCAAGGACTGGACCATGACGGCAGGCCTGCGCCACGATCATTATTCGGACTTTGGTGGCACTACCAATCCGCGCCTGGCATTGGTGTGGGATGCTAGGTATGACCTGACAGCGAAATTTTTATATGGTCGCGCCTTCCGTGCACCAGCTTTCAATGAGTCTTACGGCCTCAACCCTGTTGCCAACGGCAATCCCAATCTGAAGCCTGAGCGCATTGCCACGACTGAGCTAGCCCTGTCCTGGCAAGCCAATAAGGATGTCTTGCTGAACCTGAATATCTTCCGCTATGACATGCAGGATATTATCCGGGCGGTCGCCAATCCCACGCCTGGCACAGGTTCCACTTACTTCAATACCGGCAATCAAAATGGTCGCGGGCTGGAAGCCGAATTACAATGGGATGTAAAAAAGGATTTGAAGATCCTGGCCAATTATTCTTATCAACACTCGGTCGATGAAAGTACACGCGCTGATGCAGGCTATGCACCACACCATCATTTGTATACCAGGGCAGACTGGCAAATCATTCCAGGCTGGTCCCTCAGCCCACAAGTGAACTGGGTGGCAGACCGTCGCCGCGCCGCTGGTGATTCCCGCCCGGCGATTGCAGATTACACCAGTGTTGATGTGAGCCTGCGCTCACAGCGTGAACGCGGCAAATGGGAATGGACAGCCACCGTCAGGAATCTATTGAACGCTGACATACGCGAACCGAGCATTGCACCTGGTTTGGCCATACCGAATGACTTGCCGATGGCTCCCAGGTCCATCTATGTGCAACTGATTTATAAAATGTAGTTGTGCCTGGCTTTAGCTTGTCTTGCGAAACAGCAGTTTCTGCAATTCTGACCGGTAACGCAGCAAGGCCAACATCAAGAAGCTGGCCAGCATACCCTGTGAAATGGCGAAAGCCAGGCCAGCTGCAACTGCAAGAAAATTGGGTGCCAGTGGCAGCAAAAATAAGAGTAGCAAAGCCAATAATAGCATGCGCGCCTGCAATTGCAGGCGTCTGGGCGGCAATATCTCTTGCATGGTCGGCACACGCTGTCCAGCAGGTGTTTGCTTGCGCAAATGCAGGAACACCAGAAAGGGGATGATTTTACCCAGCATGGCATTCACCGGCAGCACAGCACCACCTACCAGTGCCAGCACACCGGTGCACCATTGCAGCCCGGTTAGCCATGCTGGCTGGATATGGGCAGCGAACAAGATCAGTATGATGGTCATGCTGCACGCACCCACGCAGCTTAGTGCTGCCACCAGCCAGAGTATCCATGCCGGATCAAAGCGGCGACGTGCATACCAGATGGCATGCAGACCCAGGCTGGCAAACCCCAGCAGTAACAGGCATGCCAACAGGATAGCCATGGCCTGCAAAGATGGAATGATCATCAACAGCAAGAAAAGCCATAAACACCAGGGCAAGCTGCGTTGCCACCAGATACCAGGCCGCCGGCTTTGCCAAAACATGGGGACAACGGTGGATGCCACCGCCAGCAGCAGGCTAGCTATCCAGCCCACAAGGCCCCAGGCCACATGCAAATTCAGCCAGTGCAGCACATCCAGCTGCCACCAGCCTGCAAAACTGCCAGCCAGTGCCACACCACAAGCAATCACCATGCCAAGTGCCAGTGCAATATAGCGCAAGGTACGCGTGCTGGCATCTGTCACCATGATGCGCAAACCTGTGTGCAATAAGGCCAGCACTACGCTACCGTACAGCAAGCTCGCCAGGATGGCGGCAAGCATGAAACCTCTGCTCATGCCAAATAAAAATCCTGCACCCAGGCTGAGGGCAATCAGTAGCGATACCGGGGCAATAAATGCCGCCAGCCAGCGGGCCGCAGCCACGGTCTGGCCACCAACGACAGGCATCAACTGGAACAAGGCACCTATCATGACGGGTGCCAGCATGCCCAACACCAGTCCATGTGTGATAGCCAGTGTCAATGGCGCAAATCGTGATGGCAAGCCATCTGCCATGTTCCAGCCTGGCGCCAGTGCCAGCAGCAAACCGGCCAGCATGCCGAGCCAGGGGGCGGGTAACAGGCAACCGAAAATTGTCGCAGGTGATGGCGCGAGTTCGTAGTTAAGTAGGCGGATACTGCGCAAAGCCAGTGCTCAAGTCGCTGCGCAAGAACAAGTACCACCGCAGCCACCACCAAAACCCAGCGCCGTCATCAGATCCGGCACGCTGCCACCGCACATGGGGTAAAGAATGTTTTCTTCCTTGACGTTGTGCTGTTGTATCAGGACATTCAGGGTATCAATCACAGCCAGCGCTACTGTCACTTCGCCCGCTTGCAAAGCTGTCGCCAATTCATCGCGCAAGGCACGAATGTCGATATGTTCGGCACGCATGACTGTGGTGGGGCCGTCGCGCATGCCGGTCGCCTTTTCAAAAGCAGGGAAAAGGCGCTCCTCTTCCAACATGAAATGCTGATTCAACTGTTCGCTGAACAGGCAGAAATTTCTTTCGGCTGCAGCAAGTTCATTCCGCTGCAAGGCAGTTTCCACTTTATTCAATTGCTCATCACATTCCATGTGTTGAGCGACCATTTTCTTCATTGCCTGAGACATCATCTTTCCTTTTAATGCGATCTCATTGCAGCAGGGGACTATCTGCCCCCTGCAGTTCTATACCGGAAATACTGGCGCGTCCAACCAGCAATTGCAGATACTGGCGCAGTGCATGCTGATGGCTGGCAGCATGCATGGCAGTCGCAATGCGGGTTTGCACCTCATCAAATGCCAACAGTTTACCCTCAGCCTTGCGGCCCAATTGAATGATGTGCAAGCCAAAACGTGTTTCTATCAGACGAGGAATGATGCAGCCCGGGCTGGCAGCAAAGATGGCTTTCTCAAATTCGGCCACGGTCGTCCCGCGGCTCAGTTGCCCCAGATTGCCACCCACTTCTGCCGAAGGACAATTCGAATTGGCGCGGGCCAGCTCGGCAAAACGTTCTGGACGTTCCAGCAATTCATCCAGCACGCTTTGAGCATGCAAACGCAGAGCGTCCAGGTCGACGGCATTGGTGACTTGAAACAAGATATGACTGGCTTCCACCAGTTCACCAACAGTAAAACGTTCAGGATGAGCATGATACTGACGCAAACATTCTGCACGCTCGGGAAAAGGAACCAGTACTTCTTTTCCCAGCAAATGATCGATAATGATTTCATCATCTCCCTGCAAACCCTGGGCTTTGGCTTCATCCAGCAAAACACGGCGCAAGACCAATGCCGTCATGGCACTTTTTACAGGATCTGGCGCATCCTGGTGTCCAGGTAATTCGCTTTCCATCTCAGTATCATTTAATTCATAGCCATTGACGATGACAGGCATGATTTTCTCCCCACTCATTCTTCAAGATGTTGATATCCACTACGCGCTTAACGAGAGCGCACCAATTGCCAGGCCCTGCCCAGATATCCCACGGCAGCGAAGCCACTCCAGACATGTACCAAGCGGGTAAATGGAAACAGTACGAACAGACTCAAACCCATGAATAAATGAGCCTTGAACAACCAGGGTGCAGCCACGATAAATTCAGCAGCATCACCACGGAAAGTCACGATATGCTGTGCCCAGGTCATCAACAAGACCATCATGTGACCATCCCTGTGATTAGCAGACTCAACAATGGTAGACAAACCCAGGACCAGGGTAATGAAAATCCAGACCAGCAAAACCTTGTCACCAGTACGTGTCACCGCCGCAATGCGTGGATCACTCAGACGGCGGTGCATCAAAATCAGCAAACCGACCAGGCACAGACTACCAAACACGCCGCCAGCGACCATGGCGATCATTTGTTTGAAACCATGACTGATACCCAGGCTGTCCCAGACAAAAACCGGTGTCAGCAAACCGACCAGATGACCAAAGAACAAACCCAGTACACCGATATGGAACAGGATATTCCCCAGACGCAGATTGCCTGCATGCAGCATCTGTGAAGAATCGCTCTTCCAGGTATATTGCTCGCGTTCAAAACGCACCAGGCTGCCAAGCAGGAAAATGGCCAGCGCTATGTAGGGATAGATCCCATAAATAAATTGATGTAGATAAGTCATGATCAGCTCACTGATGATTGTCTGGGAGTGGCATTGGCTGCGCCGGAATTACCCTGGCGCGGATAAAAATTGACGACCTGGCTGCTACCCATCCGCGGTCGTAACAGGGGTTCCACGCCATCTGCACCTGGCCCAAAGGTTTCCATGGCATCGTCCATATCCCGTACCGGTGGTTCACCCTGCTCTTGCGGCACAACGTCGGTCAGCAACGTCAACAAGAGAAAGGCATTGGCATAAAGACTGTCATTGCGTTGCAAGCGCATGCCTATGGCGGCGATGACATGAATGGCATCACCCAATAATTTGCCAGCGGTTTCTTCATCGGTCAGACTCAGGAATTCCAGGAACAGCGGTACATAGTCTGGCAATTCACTGGCTTCTGGTTCAAAACCATAGCGGCGGTATTCTTCAATCAGATCGACCATGGCCTGACCACGGTCACGGCTTTCGCCGTGAATATGTTCAAACAGATGCAGGGCCTGGGAAGGCGTGCGGTCAAAGCTGGCGACATAATTTTCTTGCAGCCTGATGAGCGGCTTGCCTTGCAATTCATCCAGGAGTGCTTGCAGTGGCTCGTCAAACTCGGGCATGTCTGCCAGTATCAGTTTGATTTCGGGTATAGCAGCGATCAGTTCGGCTTGCGGATAACTGAGCAAGGCAGACAAGATGCGATAGATTTGCATACGATTTCCTTTCTGTGTCATCGGTCTGGCTTATTCTGTCGTCGACATTTTTTTGCGCGATTTTGGCATGTCGACAAAGATCACACTGCCTTGTGGCTTCTTGCCAAACAGGGAAGTATCCGATGTACCACCTGAGCAACCATTGCCGAAGGTGAAGCCGCAACTACCTTTTTCATTGAAACTGTCTTCCACCATTTCCTTGTGTGAAGAAGGAATCACGAAGCGATCTTCATAATTGGCAATCGCCATGGTTTGATACATGTCTTCCACCTGTTCTGCCGTCAAGCCAACTTGCTGCAAGACTGCATGATCGAGTTGTCCATGCACGACTTCAGAACGCTTGTAGGCACGCATGGCTAGCATTCGGTCGAGTGCCTTGAGCACCGGTTCTTCCTTGCCGGCAGTCAGTAAATTGGCCAGGTAACGGACAGGTATGCGCAGTGACTTCACATCAGGAATAATGCCGTTCATGCCCATGTGGCCAGCTTCTGCTGCTTTTTGTATAGGCGACAGTGGTGGTACATACCAGACCATGGGCAAAGTGCGGTATTCAGGATGCAGAGGGAATGCAATCTTCCACTCCATCGCCATTTTGTAGACTGGCGATTTTTGCGCAGCCGTGATCCAGCTTTCAGGTATGCCGTGCTTGCGCGCTTCAGCAATGATTGCAGGATCATGCGGGTCGAGGAAGCAACCCAGTTGGGCTTCGTATAAATCCTTTTCATCTGGCACGGATGCAGCCGCTTCTATCTTGTCTGCGTCATACAGCAAGACGCCGAGGTAACGGATACGGCCTACACAAGTTTCTGAACAAACCGTGGGTTGCCCGGCTTCTATGCGTGGGTAGCAGAAAGTGCATTTTTCAGCCTTGCCCGAACTCCAGTTATAGTAAATCTTTTTGTAAGGGCAACCAGAGATACACATGCGCCAGCCGCGGCATTTGTCCTGGTCAACCAGGACGATGCCATCATCTTCACGCTTGTAGATGGAACCGGATGGGCACGATGCAACACAGGCCGGGTTCAGGCAATGTTCGCACAAGCGTGGCAAATACATCATGAAGGTGCTTTCAAATGTGCTGTACATCTCCTTTTGCACACCTTCAAACAAGGCATCACGGCTACGCGAACTGAATTCGCCACCCAGATCATCTTCCCAATTCGGCCCCCAGACTATCTTCTCCATTTTCTTGCCAGTGATGACAGAAATTGGACGGGCAGTTGGTGGCGTCTCGGACAATGGCGCATTTTGCAGGCGCTCATAGTCAAAGGTGAAAGGCTCGTAATAATCATCGATGGATGGCAGATTGGGATTGGCGAAAATGTTCGCCAGAATGCGCAACTTGCCACCCTGTTTTGGCTCCAGCTTGCCAGCCTGCGTCCGGTTCCAGCCACCTTGCCATTTTTTCTGGTTTTCCCATTCCTTGGGATAACCTATGCCCGGCTTGGTTTCCACATTATTGAACCAGGCATATTCCACCCCGTCGCGACTGGTCCAGACGTTTTTGCAAGTCACTGAACAGGTATGGCAACCTATGCATTTATCAAGGTTGAGCACCATGCCTACTTGTGCGCGTATTCTCATGATGCGGCTCCTTCTTCCAGCTTGCCTTCCAGCCAATCGACTTTTTTCATTTTTCTGAGCACCACAAATTCATCCCGGTTACTACCTACCGTACCGTAATAATTAAAGCCATACGCCAGTTGTGCATAGCCACCTATCATGTGGGTAGGTTTCAATACCGCTCTCGTCACTGAGTTATGGATGCCACCGCGCTTGCCACTTAATTCTGCACCTGGGGTATTCACAATTTTTTCCTGTGCGTGATACATCAGGCACATGCCCTTGGGCACACGCTGGCTGACGACGACACGGGCAGTCAAAGTGCCATTGCTATTGAAAACTTCTACCCAGTCGTTATCGACCAGTCCAGCCTCTTTCGCTTCAATTTCCGATACCCAGACATGCGGGCCACCACGGCTCAAAGTCAGCATCCGCAGATTGTCTGAGTAAGTCGAATGTATGCCCCACTTCTGATGCGGTGTGATGAAATTGAGGACGATCTCTTTCTCACCATTGGGTGACTTGTTCAGCATCGGCGCTACCGTCTTGGTGTCGATTGCTGGCTTGTACACGCACATGCCTTCACCAAAATCCAGCATCCAGCGGTGGTCCTGATAAAACTGCTGGCGACCGGTCAGTGTGCGCCATGGGATCAGTTCATGCACATTGGTGTAACCGGCGTTGTAGCTGACTTCTTCCGATTCCAGGCCGGACCAGGTGGGCGCAGAAATAATCTTGCGTGGCTGTGCCTGTACATCGCGGAAACGTATCTTGTCATGTTCACGCCCGACTGCCAGGTGGGTATGATCACGGCCTGTGATCTTGCCCAGTGCTTCCCAGGCCTTGACCGAGACATGGCCATTGGTTTCCGGGGCAAAGGTCAGTATCATTTCGCAGGCATCAATGGCAGTTTCCAGACGTGGCCTGCCTTTGCTGACACCTTCTTCAGTCACCACTTTGGTTATACCGCCGATTTCATGCACTTCATGCTCGGTATTCCAGTTGATGCCCTTGCCGCCATTCCCCAGCTTGTCCAGCAAGGGGCCGATAGAAGTAAACTTTTTGTAGATGTCTTTGTAGTTGCGTTCAACCACGACGAAATTTGGCGCAGTCTTTCCCGGGATAAGATCGCACTCACCTTTTTTCCAGTCCTTGGGTTCAAAGGCCTGGCCCAGTTCTCCTGGCGTATCATGCATCAGCGGTTGCAATACAATGTCCTTGCGAGTACCCAGATAATCACCACCAATTTCGGTGAATTTCTTGGCGATACCTTTATAGATTTCCCAGTCGGTGCGGCTTTCCCACAAAGGTTGTACGGCTTCACTCAAGGGATGAATGAATGGATGCATGTCGGAAGTATTCAAGTCATCTTTTTCATACCAGGTTGCAGTTGGCAAGACGATGTCGCCATACAGGCAAGTCGTGCTCATGCGGAAGTCCAGCACGGTCAGTAAATCAAGCTTGCCTTCTGCCGCTTTTTCACGGAATTTGACTTCACTGGGTTTCACCGCTTCATCGGGATCATCGAATAAGGCGTTTTGCGTGCCCAGCAGATATTTGAGGAAGTATTCATGGCCCTTACCTGAACTACCCAGGATATTCGAGCGCCAGACAAACATATTGCGCGGGAAGTTCTTGGGATTGTCCGGATCATCACAACTCATATTGATGGCCCCTGACTTCAGGCTGTTCTTCAAATACTCTTGCGGTTCCAGTCCGGCGGCAGTTGCGGCATCACAGACATCCAGGGGATTGGTTTCCAATTGTGGTGCAGACGGCAACCAGCCCATGCGTTCAGACTTGGCATTCATGTCTATCATACTCATGTGGCTGACCTTGGACTTGTCGGCTGTCGGCGACAAGATTTCATCCACATGCAATTTTTCATGACGCCACTGGCTGGTGTGCGCATAGAAGAAACTGGTGCCATTCATTTGGCGTGGCGGACGGGTCCAGTCACTGGCAAAGGCCAGCGGTGCCCAGCCAAACTGCGGACGCAGTTTTTCCTGGCCGACGTAATGGGCCCAGCCACCGCCTGATTTGCCTACGCAACCGCACATCATGAGCATATTGATGATGCCGCGATAAATCATATCGTTGTGATACCAGTGGTTCAGCGCGGCGCCGACAATCACCATGCTCTTGCCTTCGGTATCGTGGGCATTCTGGGCGAATTCGCGGGCTACCTGTATCACCAGATCACGTTTGACGCTGGTATGTTTTTCCTGCCATGCCGGGGTATAGGGAATATCGTCGTCATAAGTATGAGCAACGGCACCACCCAGCCCCTGATCGACACCATAGTTGGCCATGGTCAGGTCATAGACGGTCGCCACCAGCACTGTGCTGCCATCGGCCAGTTGCACTCTTTTGGCAGGGACGTTGCGGGAAATCATGTCGTTGGCATCAACGCCACCGAAATAATTGAACGCGACACTGACCACTTCATCTTGCTGGCCTACCAGACTCAACAAAGGATCTATTGCGCGGCCCGTATTGCCATCCTTGGCTTCCAGATTCCAGCGGCCAACTTTGGCACCTTCATCAAACTTGCCTTCGCCCCAGCGATAACCAATGGAACCATTCGGAGCAACGATCTCGCCGGTACTTTCATCAATCGCCAGAGTCTTCCATTCTGGATTATTGGCTTCATGCAAATTGTCTGGCATTTCAGAAGCGCGCAGCATGTGATCAGGCACGATGCCGCCATTGCGTTCTACCAGGCGCACCAGCATGGGCAAATCGGTATATTGCTTGACGTAGTTGCGGAAGTAAGCAGACTTGTTACCAAGGTGAAATTCTTTCAGGATCACATGGCCCATGGCCATGGCAAGTGCGGCATCCGTGCCCTGCTTGGGTGCCATCCAGATATCGCCAAACTTGACCATCTCGCCAAAGTCACTGGAAACGGCAACGGTTTTTGTTCCCTTGTAACGCACCTCGGTATAAAAATGGGCATCCGGTGTGCGGGTTTGTGGCACGTTTGAACCCCATACCATCAGATACGTGGAGTTATACCAGTCAGCGGATTCAGGTACGTCAGTCTGCTCACCCCAGATTTGCGGACTGGCTGGAGGCAAATCACAATACCAGTCATAGAATGACAGGCAGACACCACCGATCAGGCTCAGGTAGCGCGAACCTGCCGCATACGACACCATGGACATGGCAGGGATAGGAGAAAATCCAACGACACGGTCAGGGCCAAATTTTTTGACAGTAAAGGCATTTGCTGCCGCAATGATTTCTTGTGCGGTATCCCAGTCAGCGCGGACAAAGCCACCAAGACCACGCACTGATTTATAGCGCCGGGCTTTTTCCGGATTCTGGCTGATGGATTCCCAGGCATCAATAGGCCCCATGGTCTTGCGCGCTTCCTGCCACATTTCCATCAGGCGGCCACGTATCATGGGATATTTGACACGCTGGGCAGAATACACATACCAGCTATACGATGCCCCGCGCGGACAGCCACGAGGTTCATGGTTAGGCAAATCAGGGCGGGTACGGGGATAATCAGTTTGCTGGGTTTCCCAGGTAATCAGGCCGTTCTTGACATACACCTTCCAGGAACACGAACCCGTGCAGTTCACGCCATGGGTAGAGCGCACGATCTTGTCATGTTGCCAGCGGCTGCGGTAGCCATCTTCCCATTTGCGGTCTTCATCAACAACCGCGCCATGCCCGTCGGAGTAGGTGGATTTCACCTTGGACATGAATTTCAATCTATCCAGAAAATGACTCATTGTGCTTCTCCATATCATGTGGGCAGAACATGCCCGGCAAACTCTTTTTGAATATGCTGTCAGCTTACGCACTGCCCCTCGTTCCGCCCATTCTTCGGTCCGATACAAAACAGCATGCATAGGCACTAGTGCAACTAGGTCGAAAGAACTAGAGCGGGCACGATCAGCAAAGCTCAATTGCAACACTCTCGCCACATTGCCTGTACCAGAACGTGGAAAGCTGGCAATATCCAATTGAGCGAGTTGACTTACTACCTGACAAGCAGATCGGCAAGTCCCAGATAGAGGAAAGAGAGATGCATTTTCCGCAACGCAAGGCCCTACTGACAGCAATGCTCTTGTCGTTTTCACTGGCAACGCAGGCCAGGGCAGATTTCGATGAAGAAGATGATCTGAAAGCCATCTATGGTGACAAACTGACTGTCAGTATTGCCACCGGCAGCCAGAAACCCTTGCGACTGGCGCCAGCCGTCACCAGCGTCATCACGGCTGCCGATATTCGCGCCATGGGAGCAACTGATCTTGACCAGGTCCTGGAAAGCGTGGCTGGCATGCACGTAGAGAAAATCGGAGCTAACCATTTTTCAGCCTATGTGATGCGTGGCATCATCAACGAATTGAACTCACAAATTCTGGTACTGCAAAATGGTGTACCGATGACGGTACTACTGACTGGTAACAGATCGCGACTGTGGGGCAGCTATCCCTTGCAGCACATCTCACGGATAGAAGTGATACGCGGGCCAGGCTCTGCCCTGTACGGTGCCGACGCCTATAGTGGCGTGATCAATATCATCACCAAAAACTCAACTGAAATAATGGGCACAGAACTCGGTGTCAATGCTGGCTCACTTTCTACGCGCGATGTCTGGATGCAGCATGGCGGTAAAATAGGCGGCGTGGATGTTGCCGCTTATTTACGTGCGGGCAAAACCTCAGGCAATGCCGATATCATCAGTGCAGATGCCCAAACCGGCCTGGATCGTGTATTTGGCACCCGCGTCAGCTTGGCCCCCGGCCCCATGAATAACGGTCATGAAGCTGTGGATGCCCATCTTGATCTGAGCTACGAAAAATGGCGGTGGCGCAGCAGTTACCTACTGCGCGATAACGTGGGTACGGGGACCGGGGTCTCCTCTGCACTGGACCCGGTAGGCAAACTGCAGAGCCAGCGTCTGACATCGGATTTATCATGGAGTGACAGCCATTTTTTGCGCGACTGGGGCCTGGGGTTCAATCTCAGTTATGCAAAATACTTGCAACGCCTTCCTGCGCCACTGGTGTTGTATCCGCCTGGTGTTACTTTTCCGACTGGCAATTTCCCCCAGGGAATCATAGGCTCGCCCAATACATCGGAAAGGCAAATCCGCGCTTCTGCCTTTGCAGTGTATTCTGGCTGGCCTGGACATCAATTGCGTATCGGCCTTGGGCATGATGACTTGTACATGTACGACACCTTTGAGTTCAAGAACTTCCAGGTCACGCCTGCAGGCCTGCCGCAGCCTGCAGGGGCCGTGCAAACCTATACCGGCGCACTGGCATTTCTGGAACCCCACAGCCGCAAGATTGACTATGTGTATATTCAGGATGAATGGCAGTTCGCTCCAGACTGGAACCTGACTGCAGGGCTCAGGCATGACCGCTATTCTGATGTAGGCAGTACCACCAATCCCCGCCTGGCACTAGTGTGGGATGCCGCCTATAACCTGACAGCCAAACTCATGTATGGCCAGGCTTTCCGTGCGCCATCGTTTGCCGAGCTGTATAGCATCAATAACCCGGCCCAGCGCGGCAATCCTTCGATACAGCCTGAAAGTATCAAGACCCTGGAAGCAGCCCTGGTCTGGCAAGTGCGCAACGACTTGCTCGCGAAATTCAATATTTTCCAGTTCAGAATGAAAAACCTGATACGTACCGTCCCCAATGTCATCAGAGGTACAGGTAGCTCGTATGCGAATACCAATAGTCAGGAAGGTCAGGGTATGGAAATCGAGCTAAACTGGCAAGCCAGTCGCCAACTGCGCTTGAACGGCAATTACAGCTACCAGCGCAATATTGACCAAACCACCAACCAGGATGCAGGTTATGCCCCACACCACCATCTGTTTGCCCGTGCTGACTGGCTGTTTGTACAAGACTGGATGTTAAGCCCTCAATTCAACTGGGTAGCAGGACGCAAACGCACTGTTGGCGATCTGCGCCCACCTGTGGCAGACTACAAGACTATCGATCTCAGTCTGCGCACCAATGCGGGTGCATGGGAGGTTTCCGGCAGCATACGCAATCTCATGAATGCCGATGCGCGTGAACCCAGCCTTGCACCCGGCAGTATTCCGAACGACATACCACTGGCGAAACGCAGTTTCTATTTGCAGTTAGTTTATAAAATGTAATACTGCTGTCTGGCTTGATACTGACACCAGTTTGCAGCCAGCTTTGAGTAAATTAACGCCCGGCCCCCTGCTATCCTATCCGCCTCAGCCATACCTTGCACACACCTATCCAATATCAGATTTTCTCCTCCCATCCAAAGTTATCACCATTGATCATGCATGTCTTGGTGGTGGAACTGGATGCTTGCGAAGCATTTTTGCCTGCCGCTCTGAGCCCTGCCATCATGCTGTTCGCACATGGCGGTGGCGTAGTGATACAAGCAGATCAAACTGAGATAGTCGCCGACCGCTTCTTTCTACGCGGCCCGGTAATGGAGCCTACTCACGTTCGCTATGAGACCAAGTCTCTGGCATTGTCAGTATGTTTTCGTCCTGGCATGTTGCAACAAGCTATGGGCATCAATGTTGCCAGCATTGCAGGTAATATCCTGCCCTTCCATGACCTGGTAGCGGCAGAACGTGTTGAGGCCTTTTTGCAAGCACTGGATGAATTACAGGACGTCAGTGCCATCGTAGCGCTATTTCAGGAATTTTTGCTGGATGTACTGGATCACAGGCCCAGGAGCAGCATGGGTGCTGCATTTCTGGCCGCCCACAAAAAAATCTTCTTTCCCTTACTTGAATTATCTGAATATTTTGGCATAGGGCAAAGGCAACTGGAGCGCAGGGTACGCGAAAATTTTGGGGTCACCCTGCGCGATGTGAGACGCATAGTCAGGTTCGGTTTTTCCCTTCCCCACATCATCAAGCCAGATGTGGTCTGGGGAGACCTGACCAAAATCGCCCAGGATACCGGTTACTATGATCAGGCCCACATGCACAGGGAATATGTAGAACTGGCAGGCATACCACCAGCACAACTCAGGCAAAAAATCAGTAGCCGTGATCCTGCTTACTGGATTTATCTGATGTCAGAAGAAGACTTCAACAAGCTTTTTTTAATGATAGATTGACGGGTCGGTACAAATTTGTCGCTTAGGTACAAGTAAGAACCAGGCTAATTGTTTAGACTGTTTTTCATCACAGCGATGGAAAACATGATGAATACCAATGAAGAGAAAAACCATACACGCCAGCCCTTGCAAGTACGCCAATTATTAATCGACCTGTCCCAGGGTTTTTCACGTCATTGGCTGGGTGGAGATGCTTTCCGCACACACTTGTTCAACGCACAGTCATTCAGCTTCCCGCTGGGTGAACAATATTTTATCGATAGCGTCAAGGCAGCCCTGCCCTTGCTCAAAGACGAGCAATTGAAAGAAGAAATCAGGGGTTTTATAGGCCAGGAAGCAAGCCATCGCCATATCCACGCAAAATACAACCAGCATCTGAATACGCAAGGCTTGAGCTATTTCATTGAGCCTTTCGTCAAATGGCGCATACGCAGTGCTGCCAGGCTGGGCGTTAAAAGCAATCTCGCCGTCACAATCGCCTATGAGCATTTCACAGCTATTTTTGCCGACGGCGCTTTGAGTGAACCATGCTGGATAGGTGATGCAGAAGAACCGCTGAAAACCCTGTGGACCTGGCATTCCATAGAAGAGACCGAACACAAGTCTGTTGCCTTTGACGCCTATCATGCAATAGGTGGCGGCTATCTGCGGCGTATAGCCTGGTTCTTGTATGTGAGCATGTTGTTCAGCTTTGATACTTTCGTACAAACCTCACATTGCCTGTATCGCGATGGTCAATTATTCAAACCCAGGACCTGGTGGCAGGCGCTCAAATACTGCCTGCGTCCACGAGGTTTGCTGTGGTTTTCGCTGCCACATTACCTGGCTTATTTCAAACCCGGCTTCCAACCCTGGGAGCGTGACAATCTGCATCTGACCAGGCAATGGCTGACAGAGCAAGTTGCCAGCTACAGGGAAATAGGAAAACCTGCTGAAGCATGAGAGTAAAGTATATTTGTTTCGCTATGCGTTTCAACCTCCATCACTTTAGATCTGGCGTCATGTCCATTTCCTGATCATAAAATGAAATCTATCTTATTAGCTTTGCATCTGGTGTTTGTTGGTCTGTGGCTGGGTTGCGTCTTGACAGAAGCCTTGTTTGAACGCGCCTTGCTGGGACAGGGACGCACCCAGGAACTCTTACTCAGCAACTTACACAAACGGGTTGATCTCTTCATTGAAATCCCGGCATTCATGCTGGTTTTGATTACTGGTGGCATGCTGTGGCATCAGGCACAGCCAGGCATGCTCTTGCACATCAAAGTCGGCTTTGGCTTACTGGCGATACTGGCAAATGCTTACTGTGTCCATCTGGTGTTCAAACGTCATCGATTGGCAGTGAATGGGCTATGGTCTGCCTTTGAAAAAACAGATCACCTACAACACAAGATTGGTGCTGTAGTGTTAATCGCCATGCTGATGGCGTTGAGTATAGGTCTTTATCTGCTTTAGGAATATCGGCGTTTCATCCTGCTGAAAGCAAGCCGCACACAAAATAAAAAGCTCGCATTATGCGAGCTTTTTATTTGCAAGTAGCAAATTCTTAGTGTTGCAATAAAGAATTCACCTCGGCCAGGTCTTCTTCTTTCAAATTACCAGACGCTGACTTCAGACGCAGGCCATTCAGGATAGTGTCATAACGTGCCTTCGCCAGGGTCTGGCGAGTGGTATACAACTGTTGCTGTGCATTAAGGACATCGATGTTGATACGCACACCAACCTGGTAACCAAGCTTGTTTGATTCCAATGCCGACTGGCTGGAAATTTCGGCGGCTTCATAAGCTTTCACTTGCGCAAGGCCAGAATTCACGCCTACGAATGCCTGACGCGCACCCTGTGCAGCAGTACGACGGGCATTTTCATAATCACTGCGTGCCTTGTCTTCGAGTGCTATCGATTCTCTGACGCGGCTATCAACAGAAAAGCCAGAGAAAATCGGGACATTCCATTGCAAGCCTATGGTTGTTGGCCTGGAAACACCTGTGCCAGCCGGATTGCCTGCACCCGCATTAGAGGACCGGCCAGTGCTGGCAACCAGATCAACAGTTGGAAAATGCCCGGCACGGCTTTTTTGTATCTCGCGTTTGGCAATTTCTACTGCTACTTGAGAAGCAACCACACCAAAGTTTTGTTTTTCTGCCGACGATACCCAGTCATCAATCAGGGCTGGTTGGGGTGCATTCAATTTCACGCCTGCACGTAACGGAGCCAGTTCACCAGCTTCTTTGGCGATGATTTGCTGCAAGGCTGCTCGCTTGACTTGTAAATCACTTTGACCAGCAAATTCTTGTGCCGTCACCAGGTCATAACGTGCCTGCGCTTCGTGCGTGTCGGTGATGGTGGATGTGCCCACTTCGAAATTGCGTTTGGCAGAGGCCAGTTGCTCAGAAATAGCACTCTTTTGCGCACGCAAAGTTTCCAGCGTATCTTGTGCTGCCAATACGTCAAAATAGGCTTGGGCAACACGAACGATTAAATCCTGTCTGGCTTGTGCAAACTGCGCATCACTGACCAGCAAAGATAATTTACTCTGTTCATATTGCTGCCAGTTTCCCCAGTTGAACAAGGGTTGGGACAAGGCCAGCGTCCAGGTATTGCCGACGCCTTTGAGAGTGCGGGAGCCAGCAATCTGATCACTTTCCACTTCTGTATTTGATTTTGTGCCACTGCCTCTCAGAGCGATACCTGGCAATAATGCTGCGCGGCCTTGCACAGGTTTTTCCTGACCTGCGGTCAGGCTGGCGCGGGCACTTGCATACTGCGCATCATTTGCCAAAGCATCCTTGTATATTTGCAGCAAATCAGTTGCATTTGCATTCATCGTCAAGAAAGCAGAGGCCAGCAGTGTGGCAAGAATAGGATTACGCATGTAAGGCTCCGAAAAAAAGTAAATTAATAAGTGGGCATACCCGTATCGACTTGTTGTGCCCATGCATGCACACCACCAGTCAGATTAATTGTTTGGGTATAGCCCTGACGCTCTAAAAAATTTGCTACCTGCATACTGCGCCCGCCGTGATGGCAAATACAGACAATCACGTCGTCCGGTTCCAGTTCGTGAAAGCGAACTGGCACTGTCTGCATGGGCATCAATTGCACACCGGGGATATGACAAGTTTCATACTCCCAAGGTTCCCGTACATCGAGTAAAACCGGGGCTTTTTTACTACTATCGTTTAACCATTGCGCCAATTCTGTTGCAGTAATATTTTCCATGCCATGTCCTCTGTTTTCTTTTCAGGATTACAGGCTGAAATGCGAAACTGGCTTGGCACCTGCTGCGGCCTCCACCACAGTTTCAAACAAATTTTGCTTGCTTACTGTAGTTGCAGAAGTACGCGTGAATAATTGCGCGGTCAATGCCGGCAGTTGTCCTACGAAAGCAAGCAAACGACCGCCGACGTTTAATTGCTGCTGAAAGTGTTCTGGCAATTGCTCCAGACCACCAGCGATGACGATGGCATCATAGCTACCCGTATTTTTATCGCTGAAGGCATCGGCCAGAACCACATCAACATTGCTGACATGATTGCGGTGCAGATTATTGGTCGCCAGTTCATGCAAGACCTTGGACGATTCAAGTACGGTCACGTGACGTGCACGATAAGCAAGCATGGCAGCCAGGTAACCTGTGCCTGCACCAACCAGCAGAACACTCTCCTGCTTCTTCACAGCCAGTTCCTGCAAAATGCGGGCTTCCAGCTTGGGTGTCATGGCTTTGCTACCGTCCGGCAAAGGCAATTCAGTATCAAAAAATGCCAGGCTTTTTTGTTCTGCCGGGAAATAATCTTCGCGTTTGACCACAATCAGCATATCCAGCACTTCCTGGTTCAACACATTCCAGGGGCGGATTTGTTGCTCTATCATGTTGAAGCGTGCTTTTTCGATATTCATTTCTATACTCGATTGCAAAATTGGTGGAAACGGCATTTTATCAAAGCGCTTGGGCTGTTTGACGATTACCGCGCCATTTTTGCGTAATCCACAGCCCCAAATCATCAAGATAGGTATAAATCACAGGAACAACGACCAAAGTCAGCAATGAAGAAGTGATAATCCCGCCTATCACGGCCTGCCCCATGGGTGCGCGCTGCTCAGAACCCTCAGAGAGGGCAAATGCCAGTGGCACCATGCCAAATACCATCGCCAGCGTGGTCATCAGGATGGGGCGCAAGCGTACATGGGCCGCTTCCAGCAAGGCTTCCATACGGTTCATGCCTTCTTTTCTTGCCTGATTAGCAAAATCTACCAGCAAAATCGCATTTTTGGTAACTAAACCCATCAACATGATGAAACCAATGATGGAAAACATGTTCAACGTGGAGCGGAAGAACAACAATGCCAGGAAAACACCGATCAAAGTCATGGGCAAGGCTGACATGATGGCTATCGGTTGCAAGAAGCTGGCAAACTGCGACGCCAAAATCATATAAATGAAAATCACTGCCAAAGCCAGTGCAGACAATGCATAACCAAAGGACTCCGTCATGTTCTTGGTAGCGCCGCCCATCTTATAGCGATAGCCAGGTTGCCATTGCATGCCATCCAGCACTTTTCTGACTTCAGCACTGACTTCACCGGCAGAACGTCCCACCACATTGGCAGACAATTCCACTTCGCGGTTCAGATCACGGCGGTTGATCTGGTTGGCACCTGTCGACGGCTTGATGTCTGCCACCTGGCGCAAAGGCACCATTTTTGGTGAGCCGTCTGCATTGGTTTGCGTGCTGCTCAGCATCAGACGCGACAAATCTTCAGCATTATTCCTGTCATTCGGTGACAGGCGCACTGTGACATCATAATTTTCATCATCCGGCGCACGCCAGGTCGTGGCAATTTCGCCTGCCAGCAAAGGCCGCAAGGCACCACCTATCTGAGCCACGCCTACACCCAGGTCCGCAGCGATATCACGGCGCGGTTGCACCGAGATCGTCGGTTTTTGTGCCTTCAGGCTGGAATCCAGATCCACCAGGCCAGGGATAGCGCGCAATTTGTCCTGCACTTGCTCCGACAATTTCGCCAGCTCAGCCAGATCACTGCCCTGCAAACTAAAACGCAGATTCTTGTTGTCACCACCTACGCCATCGAGTGCTCCGATATGCGTGACCGTGATACCGGCTATCTGGCTCAGACGGGTGCGCAGCGGCACCGACATCTGGCTGGTAGTCCTGGCCCTGTCCTTGCGTGGCACCAGACGTATAAAGGTGGTCACATAATTCTTGCCCTGTGCCGAGCCGGTATTTACTGTGCTATAGGTATCCAGCACTTCAGGGAATTCCTTCACGACGGCCTCGACCTGATGCACCTTGGTCTCAGTCAGCTCCAGCGATGAACCCACTGGCGTGTAATAGTTGACGCCAGTTTCGGAATAATCAGCCTGCGGTACAAATTCTGAACCTATCAAGCCTGTGCCCGGAATTGCCAGACCCAGAAAAAAAGTCAATGCAGCAATCAGCAAAGTCTTAATGCGGTGTTTGAGCGACCAGCGCAACATCACCTGATAGCCGCGCGAAAACCATTGCACGCCCCGTTCAAACTGTTCCAGCACGCGACCTATGCTGTTTGCATACCATCCTTTGCGCACAGCTTTGCCATTCGCATCCATTGCTACATGACCGTGTGCATCAGGGTCTGGCCAGATTGATGACAGCATAGGGTCCAGCGTAAAAGACACAAACATGGAAATCAATACGGCGGCGGTGACGGTAATACCAAACTGATGGAAGAAGCGACCGATAATCCCGCCCATGAAACCAACAGGCAAGAACACCGCAACAATGGAGAAAGTAGTCGCCAATACCGCCAGACCTATTTCTGCCGTACCTTCCAGCGCTGCCGTGTGGTGATCCTTGAACTTGCCATTCACCTTCATGCCAGCATGACGTACGATATTTTCACGCACCACAATCGCATCATCAATCAGCAAGCCCACGCACAGCGACAAAGCCATCAGGGTGATCATGTTGATGGTGAAGCCAAACATATCCATGAAAAGGAAAGTGCCTATCAATGCAACAGGTAAAGTCAGGCCAGTAATGACGGTAGAGCGCCACGAGTTCAGGAACAGAAAAACAATCAGGATAGTCAGTGCTGCACCTTCGATCAGAGTGCGGCGCACATTCTCAACACCAACGCGTATCTGGCGTGAACCATCCTTGATGACTTGTACTTTAACGCCAGGGAATTGCGCCAGCAATTGAGGTTCCAGCGCCTTCAGTGCATCGGTCAGGCCATTCGCAACTTCAATCGTGTTCTGCCCCTGCGCCTTCAAAATATCCAGTGCCACGGTGCGCTGACCGTTATACAGTGCCAGGCTCTCTTGCTCTTCCTGACCATCCACCACGCTGGAAACTTGTGACAGCAATACCGGCTGGCCGCCACGGCGGGCCACGATGATGCGGGCAAAGTCTTGCGGGTTCTTGATGCGTCCCTGTATTTGCACGACTTTTTCATTATCGAGTGCGCGGATGGCACCTGTAGGCAGTTCCTGGTTTTCATTGCGCAGGGCATTGATGACCTGATCGACACCCAGACCCAGTGATTCCATTTCACCCGGTTTCAGGTAAATTTTGATCTCACGCTTGACACCACCAACCAGAGTAACCGAACCAACACCACGTACATTTTCCAGACGCTTCTTCACCAGTTGATCACCTATGGTGGTCAGTTCGCGAAAATCACGTTTCTTGATCTTGTCGTCATTCGTGACTGACACCGAAAAGATGGGTTTGTCAGACGGATCGTAACGCGTCACCCTTGGCTCTTTGACTTCCTTGCGAAAGCCAGCCTTGATGAGTGCGACTTTTTCACGCACGTCCTGCGCTGCCTGTGCGGGATCAACGGTCAGGTCAAATTCAAGGATAACGACAGAAGTACCTTCATAAGAACGTGAAGTCAAAGCGCTGATACCGTTGATGGTATTGACGGTTTCTTCAACCTTGCGGGTGATGTCTGACTCTATGGTCTCAGGTGCCGCACCAGGATAATCAGTCTGGATCACCACCACCGGGAATGTAATATCGGGGAACTGGTCAACCCGCAAACGCTTGTATGAGAACAAACCCAGCACCACAAAGGCCACCATCATCATGGTCGCCAGCACCGGATTGCCTATGCTGATACGTGTGAACCACATGATTACACCTTGCCTGTCGTTGTAATCAGCTTCACAGACACACCTGCACGCAGGCGACCCAGATTGGCCTTGACTATCCTTGCTTGCGGTGCCAAACCAGACAGCACCTCCACCACAGGCTTGCCCTGGCTTTCACCACGCAGGCCCAGCTTGACCGGTTTTTGTTGCAAGACATTATTTTCTATCGCATACACGAAAGCCTGTTCGCCTTCATACTGTATGGCCGTCTCCGGCACGGTCAACACTTCAGCTTTTTTATCGACGACCAGTTGCGCTTCACCAAACATGCCTGCACGTAAAACGGTATCAGGATTGGCGACCTGCACATAGGTCATGATGGAGCGTGAACCCGCTGTTGTTGCCGGGTTGATACGTACTACCTTGCCATCGACTGTCGCTGGCACGCCTTCTATTTTTAGTTGCACAGCCTGGCCAATTTTAATGCTGGCAATATCCTGTGTTGGTACTGGCGCTTCCATTTCCAGCATACGCAAATCAACGACATCCAGCAAACGGTTATCTGGGGAAATCTTTTCGCCGGGCTGCACCATGCGGTTGCTGATCATGCCTGAGATGGGGGCGCGTATGACGGTGTCTGCCAGGGCTTTTTGCGCAACATTCAACGCGCCTTTGGCACTATCAACATTGGCCAGGGCGATGGCATATTGGCTGTTGGTATTGTCGTAGGCATTTTTGGAAATAAAACTTTTTTCCAGTAATGCTTTGTTGTTGTCGCGTGCAAGGCGGGCGATATCAAGCTGTCCTCGCGCTGCCGCCAAGGCACCTTTGGCTTGTTCCTGCCTGGCCAGGTAATCACTGCTATCCATTTTCAGCAAAACTTGGCCAGCCTGCACGGCTTCGCCTTCCCGCACCAATACTTCAGTAACGTCACCCGCTACCCGGGCTTTGACAGCAACTTGATTGATCGCACGCAAAGCGCCTGACAAAGCCAGGAGTTTTCTCACTTCAGTGTTGCTAACCTCTACGATATCGGCAGGTAAGAACTCCAGCACTGCGGGCGCGGATTGCACGTCTGTAGCGACAGGCATCTTATTGAGACTTGCCTCAGATTTACGCTTCATCAGCACCACTACTGCCGCCAATAGCAGCAGAACGGCAATGATCCAGAAAGTCTTGCGCTTTAACATGCTTGTTTTCCAAAAAGTAATGGTTTCATGGGCCTGGGTAAAGATGGTAAATAAACTATCCAGGTCGTAAGAAACCCTGACTTTAAAGCCTGACACAAGGTAAGGGTCAAGCAGCGCATGCTATAAACAAGCACAAACTATTTTTTCAACAACAAGCTATGTAAAGCCAGCTCGATATAGTGTTCAAGATAAGTATCAAGCTTCTCAGGTTCAATATTGCAAACGCCTTGAGAATGCTTCCAGATCATCATCATGATCATGGGGGCAATCAGTATCCTGGAGTCGATCTCCACATCCACACTGCGTATCTCACCGCGTGCCATGCCCCGCTTCAACATGGTCATGACCAGGTTTTCACCCCGGTTGATGACCTCTTCCTGATAAAACTTGGCCAGCTCAGGGAAATTTCCCGCTTCCGCCATCATCAGCTTGGGCAAGCCTGATAGCTTGGTATTACCGATACTGCCCCACCAGGTTGTCATGATCAGGCGGAACAGTTCTTCACTATTACCTTCAAACTGATCAATCACACCTTCGGCTTCGCCTATCAGGGGGACTATACTTTCCCTCACCACTGCCTTGAATAACTCTTCCTTACTGCAAAAATACAGGTACAAGGTTCCCTTGGAGACGCCGGCAGCTCTCGCGACGTCATCCAGACGGGTCGCAGCGAAACCGCGCTCCACAAATAAATCGAGGGCAGCAGCAAGCAATTCTTGCGGACGGGCATCCTTGCGGCGCTCCCACTTTGGCTTAAAATGGCATAACATAATAATAACAACTCAATTAACTTACTTTTGAGTCAGTAATATAGTCCGCCCCCAGATCAGCGTCAAGATAAACACTCTTGCTACTTTCATTTCCTCATGGTTTTTATCAATAAAACAATATTCAAGAAATGCATTAATACCAATGAAACTGTTAATGTACCGTATTGATAAGCTGGTTCCCTTGTTACGTTTTAGAGATTCTGCCAAGCAGCAACACTTATCACAAACACTATGCGACAGAATGCGAAATTGGGGAGTTCAAACAGGAAAAATTTGGAACAGGCGGCGGATACTGTCCATCGCTACTGAAGGTCATGCGCTTGCTTAACAGGCTCGCCAACTTGATCTGCCACCCATTTCATCGCACCACTGATACTAGAACTCATGTGCGAAAAAGGCAAAAGGAGTAAAAGGAGTAAAAGCATATCGGGATTGACTTGGATCAAACCCTGAGTATTGCAAAAAAACAATCCCGGCATATATTGAAAGAAGGACTTTGCTCATCCCAGGTCCAGGTCATCAGACTGACATGCAGACACCAGGAATGCCTTGCTCACCAAGAGAGTCAATTGCCCTATTTTGATGACACTTGTTTCTCAACGTATTTCAATTGAGGAGGTTTTCATGTTTAAGCATATACTTTTTCCGACCGACGGATCGGAAGCATCACGGGATGCCATACGCAAATGCGTTTTGTTTGCTAAAGAAACAGGGGCATCACTCACTGGCATACATGTAATTCCAGAGTTTCATATCGTCACTTATCATACTGAGATGCTGGAAGACACCAAGGCGCAATTCGAAAGGGACTGCTTATTGCACGCGCAACATTACCTGAACGAAATTAAGGATATCGCAAAAGAATACAATGTTAGTTGCGAAACATCCTATCTGACAGGCGATCATCCTTTCGACGTCATTGTTAAGCAAGCACAAGAAAAAAATTGTGATTTGATTGCCATGGCCTCGCATGGTAGGCGAGGATTGAAAGGTCTTCTGATGGGAAGCGAAACACAGAAGGTGATTACACACAGCACAGTGCCAGTGCTGGTTTTCCGGTAGTTTCACAGAATGCCTGTAAATACACTACAGTCACTAAAAATTTAGCGGTGCCATATCCCCTTCTGACAAAGGTGACGGCACCGCTTGTTGATACGCAGAAAAGGCAAATAGCGACAGCCGTCAAGAGATTATTTGCCGCACAACTCTTGCACAATAACAGGATATGAATGAAGAAAGCAGCTGCCACTGTCCATCAAATCGAGTTAAGAATCAGCGAACTGTCTGCGTTGTTCAACTCTATGGATCCAACGCCTTTCCATCATCGCGATCTTGACAGGGATGCTGTTGATTTCCTGGAAAACTGGGCACTCGAATTCTCGCAGGAAAGTCATTTCTCCATCATTGTTCATATCAACAAACTTCCCCCGGTCGATCCGTCCCCTTTGGTCTCAGAGGCCATTCGCAATTACTTCCACTATAAATCCATGCTGGCAAAACGCAGTTTGCGCCTGCTATTGCTTGAGGGGCGCACCAGCCTACTGATAGGAATCGGCTTCCTGGCCCTGTGCTTGTTTGGTGCGGATCTTCTCGCAGCATATGCAAACAATACCTTTCTCAGAATGCTCAAGGAAAGTCTGCTCATCGGCGGTTGGGTAGCAATGTGGCGGCCCATGCAAATATTCCTGTACGACTGGTGGCCCATCGTACGCAAGCGCAAGATCTATCACAATTTGGGACATGCAAAAGTGCATGTATTGCAGGCAAAGTCGTAACTATCGCCCGCAGCCCCGCTGCATTTAAGGCCAGAGCAACAAGCTGTAGCCATCCCTGTCTTAGACAGGTGTTCTTTTCCCATACCAAAAAGTGGCTTCTAACAGCAACAAGAGCAATAGGCTAAACCCCAACACTGGCAGGGCGATGCCCAACGCCAGCATGAGCAAACACATCCACCAGGGAATTGCACGGACATGTTTGCGCTCCAGTTTTGGCGCTGACAATGATCCGGTTTTGCGTCGTTGCAGCCACATGACATAGCCTGACACCACAGAAAAAATAACACTCAATCCTATCAGGACTAGCAGCGTCTGGTTCCACCAGCCAAATTCGCCGCGATGAAATGGAATACCTATCGCAGTAGCGCGTGACAATACCGGCATTTGCTGCCAGCCAGACTGAAACAGGGTTTTACCACTATAGCTATCCATTACCAGTTGAAAGCGTTTATCAGGCTGGCTGCGGTCATGATTATCGATACGCCATACCCCACTGTCAGATGCGGGTGGTGTCATTTGCATTTGTATGTCAGGCGCTTGTTTCCTTGCCTGCTGATATACCGACTCCATGCTCAAGGCAGCTTTGCCATCAACTGAATTGTTCGACTTCAAGTCTTTCGGTGCTCTTGGCGTATTCTGTGCAGTGGCACTTTGCACAGCCCGGAAATTCTCGCCTGCATATTTTGACCAGGTCAAACCAGTCAGCAAAATAGTCAGCGTGAACACACCCAGGACGATACTCAAAATACTGTGCAGATAACGCCAGTTAGCCCGGCTATTGCTGCCGGTATAGCGCAAGACGCTACGCCAGCTAGCCTTGCCACGTGGCCACCATAAATAGATTCCAGTGATCATCATCATCAACATCCAGCTGGCACCCAGTTCGATGATCCAGCGCCAACCATCGTTTTGCAGCATATTGGAATGCAGTTTGCGCGCCCAGTTACGGAAACGCCCAGATTCAGCAATGCTGCCCTGTACTTTCGCTGTACCCGGATCCACATAGACGATCAGGTTTTCAGCGCTGGCGTCATGATCATTGCTTTGTACTTTGACAGCCTGAGGCACAGAATGCCCCTGATGCTCTTCATGTCCAGTAGTCTTGCCAGCATCAGTGCTGACTGTTTTTTTTCCACCAAAAATCACCTGCGTGGTTTCACCCTCTGCATAAGCTGGCACGATGGACTTGATCCGTTTTTCAGGGAAAGAGTCTGCTGCCGCCGCGACTTGCTGATCAAGCGACAGTGCAGGCAAAATTTGCGCCACCTTGTCGAGCTCTGCATGTTTCCAGGCTTCGATCTGCGGCGTAAAAATATACAGTATGCCTGTCAGTGCGGCAAAAAGCAGGATAGGTGCTGTCAGCAAGCCAGACCAGAAATGCAATCGCCAAAAGACCCTATGCAACAAGGCACTTGAATTGCTGTGCTGAATGTCACTATCACTCATCTTCTCACTCCAGTTTTTTAAGATAACGGCAGGATCAGATGTCCCGCCAGTGGTAGATATTGGCAATGGTGTTTAGTATTGATAGCGCACTTCAGCAAACAAGTTTCGCCCTGGCAATGGGTGAGACTGAAAAGCTCGGTAATCCATGACATTATCTATCCCTGCTGCCAGTTCCAGCCCCTTAACAGGTTTGAACAAGACCCGCAAATCAAGCTGCCTGACGCGCGACAATCCACCGTAGGTATCCGGCTTGATATCCAGGTTCAGCATGTCATTATACTGACGACCAGCGTAACGATAACTACCAGCCACACTCCAACTATTGCTTGGTGCGTAACTCAGTGTGACTGCCCCACGGATGCGGGGTATGCGTACCCAGGCCTTACCTACCGAAGCAATAAAATTGTTGTTCTCAATGATCTTGGAATCATTCAAGGCCATGCTGCCATCCAGGTTCAGACCGTCGACGAGCAGATTATCAATGTCGCCAGCCAGTTCAATGCCACGCGTCCGCACCAGCCCTACATTCTGCACATTGGTGATGCTGGGGAAAACCGCCGTATTGGTCTGACTCCAGATGGTATCGCGTATGCTGTCCTGAAACAAGGAAACACGCAGGCTGGCATTGCGATAGCGTTTTTCCAGCATCAGCTCAATGGCATCGGATTTTTCTGGTCGCAAATTCGGATCATTCAAGACGATACTGCTACCGGATTGCGTGCCCTGAAACAACTCAGCAACCGTAGCAAAGCGTGTGCCTCTGCCAGCAGAAAGTCGTGCAGTAAAATCATCTGCCGCTTCCCAAGTTATTGCAAATTTGGGCGACATGGCAGTAATGCTGCGTTCAGGATAAGCTTGTGAAGCACCGGGAACAAAACGCTGAATACCATTGTAAGCTTTCCACGATTCCCAACGAGTGCCTATTGTGGCTTTCCAGTCCTGAGCGAAACGCCAGGCGTCTTGAGCATAGACAGCAAACAGGCGCGTGTCACCACCAACGAACTGGCTTTCATCGCCACTACCACGGCGCCAGTCAGCGCTTAGCGTTTGCGTGCTTTGTGCGAGGTGATAGTCATTGGCATGCAGGCCAAAAGTCAAGTAATGGGCACCACCTGTACAGTCACCTTGTTTCGGACTATAGGTAGATTGCAATTCCAGCGTTCTGAATCCGGTACCGTCACGCAAAGTAGATGATCCCGCACCACCATTTGCGGCAACTGGTTCGGGATTATTTGCAGTGCGCTGCAGGTCTTCAATGATGCGATATTGGCTCGCCACCATAGACATATTCCAGCCTGAGCGATTACGTGTCTTGACAGTCAAGCCTGCCTGTACGTGGCTTTCCTGGCGATGAAAAGGAGCAAAGGCAGATGCAGGTATATCAAACACATTGCCGTTATTGCTGACGCGACCTGACCAAATGGTTTGCCCATTGGCATCGCGCAAGAAGCTATTGTTACGGTTGTCACTATCATTCTTCCACCAGGCCAGCATGCCTTCCGCGCTCAGGTTTGGAGAAAAATCATAGCCGAAAGCAAGCTTGCCCGTCGTTTGCACGGTGTGATCGATAGCACCAGCGTTGGCACCAAATACCGCTCGCCTTTGTCCGGTGGGGGCGACATCATATTCAACACCCGTCACATGAATTATAGGTTTGCTTCCAGTTGGTGCCGAGAATACGCCGGCATTATTCGCATTCACCGTGTAATACTGCATGGGGTGACCAGTAGAATCCTGGCGATTGAGCATAAGCCGATACCAGAGGCCATTCGTCAGTTTGTCCGCAATTTGTGCAGATGCCTGGGTATTGGTATAGCTTTCACTCAAGCCGTAGGCATCAAATTTTTCAGACTGCATCGCCAGGCGCGCAGCCCCCTCAAACTGTTTTGGCTTTCTGGTGCTGACAATAACCGTCGTGCCTATGGAATTGCCGGGATAAATGGCTGAGTAAGGACCGTATAAAAGATCTACCCGTTCAATTTCTTCCGGCGCAATCATATTCCAGCGTGGCGCATCAAATCGCCCCAGGAAATTGGAAATCAGGTAGCCATCCATCAGCACCAGTCCACGTGGCGCCTGGGTGGTACCAAAACTGCGACCACCGATAAGTGCATTGCGATCACCGCTATACCGTTTGCGTATCGTGGTATTGGGCATATTGCGTAATACATCTTCAGGGTTAAAGATATTTTGCTGCTGACGTAGCTCTGCCGCTGTCAGACTCGCAGTAGTAGATGGTAGATTCGCTGCCAGTGGTTGACGCACGCCATCGATAGACACCGTTTGCAAATGCTGTTCTGTGGCGACCCCTTGCGCGAAAGCTGCTACTGAAAACATGCTAGCAAGCAGCGTGGCAATCGGTTTAAGCACGAGTGAAAATTGAGATTTTGATGTCATTCTGTTTCTGATAAAGTAAACTAACTGTCTTGGTCGTGTAAGCACTACAAAATACGCGTGCCGCATCTAAGAACTAGCCGATACGCCCAGTTGCTCATTGCGACCTGGTATCGGGTAACCAGAACGATAGGCATAGCAAGGCATGTCCACCTTGTTCTGCCTGTACCATTTTTATCGGGCGTGATGTAGTGCTCACCGTGAATACAATCAATGATTAATGTGGATTAGAAAACTTGGGATTTTTCAGGAATTTCTCATCCGTCAAAGTTCCCAGGAAATTGATCAGATCAATTTTTTCCTGTTCTGTCAGATTGATGCGCGTGATCAAGTCGCTTTTATAGGGGTTGGTTCTGCCGTCCCCGGCGTAGATACCACTGGCAATCTGACGGCCACCTGCGGCATAGAAGTCCAGCACTTCCTTTAAGGTCATGATGGAGCCGTCATGCATGTAAGGGCCAGTCACAGCAACATTACGCAAGCTTGGCGCGCGGAAAGCGCCCATGTCTGCTGGCCTTGAAGTAAATTCAAACAAGCCACGGTTAGGGAACGGGAAGCCACCTTTACCGTCGATGTTGTATAAACCAGTATTGTGGAAAGGCGTATCGACCTGGGCCAGCCCTTGAAAACGGGTTTGATCATTGAAATTGAAACTGCCATGACAATGAAAACATTCCGCTTTTTCGCCCATGAACAGATTCATACCGCGCAACTCGGATTCATTCAGACTCGCTTCCTTGCGAAGGAATTGGTCATATTTCGAATCACTGGAAATCAAAGTCCGCTCAAAAGTGGAGATGGCTGCAATAATATTGGCAAAGCTGACTGGATCACTGTCTTTTGGAAATGCTGCCTTGAACAAATTGGCATAATTTGCATCCTGCTTGAAGCGATTCAGCACCTCTGCCCGGTTTTTGTCATTGATCCCCATTTCGACAGGGTTCTCGCCAAACATCGGCACTTCCATTTGCCTTTCCAGTTCTGTCAGTGCCGGGTTAGCCCAGGTGAGTGTGGCGTGATACACGACGTTGGCCAAACCCTGCGCATTTCTTGGATGCGTTTCACCCGTTGATCCTATGGCCAGTGCACGCCCGTCAGTAAATGCCTTGTCTTGATGATGACAGGATGCACAAGACTGCGTACCGTTGCCAGAAAGGCGTGGCTCATAAAACAAATGCCTTCCCAATGCAATCTTTTCTTCAGTCGATGGGTTACTGGCAGATACGACGGGCGCAGGAAAACCGTTCAGGGCAGGTGTCGTGGCTGTACCATGATTATGTGTTGCGGAGGGGCCGCCTCCGCCGCTGCCACCAGCGCCACAAGCTGCCACCAGCAAGCTGGCGGCAAAGATTGTTGCGCAAGTGGCACCATATCGGCTAAGCAAGTACATCACTTGTTGCGAGCAACAAAGATCGACTGAACGCCAGCCGTTGCTGGTTTGCCAGATGGAAGGTCAATCTTGAGCCCCTCAAATATGGCCTTGCATTCACTGTCAGTCGTACCAGACATGCAGCCCGCAGCGCCTGCAGTATCGCTAGTCAGGTCACTCCCTGCAAACAAGGCATTCAAATCCAACGATATTTTTTGCGTACTGTAATTAAAATTAGCAAGCTTGACCTGCATGCGATTGGCATTTGTGCAGCTATAGGCGCCTGTCGTTGCATTAGTTGTACAGCCGCCAGAACCGAGATGAACATTCCAGGTCGCGGCATTACTGGTCGTGGTGGTTGGAGGATTGGTCGTCGTGTTGGTACGGACTACGTTGACACCACCTTGCGGATTCAATTCCAACTTCAGAAACTTGCGACCAGAAGTCCAGCTCCAGGCCATGGCCGCAACATTCATGGGTTTTGCGGCAGTGGCATAGTCAGTGTGATTGAGCGCTTCCGGCACGCCAATTTCATAAGAGATGCCTTTGTATGCAGCGCCAGGCACAGTACCAGTCAATGTGGTATTTGTGGGTAGTGCAGTACCACCGCAGGCAGCACCTGTGCCATCTATAAAGCTAATCAAACTGACTTGATCATTTTGCCAGTCGTTAGCTGACAAAGTCACCGGAACCAGTTTGTCATTGGTGTCGATCAGATTGACGTTGGAGACGTAGAAACGGGCATCCTTCAAATCCGCCGTGGTAGCTTTGCTGCCCATACCGCTGATGGGTGTGCCACATTTAACAGCAGTCCCGTTAGCAAGCAATTCGAAATTAATACTCACCGGCATGGTTGCCGGATAAACAGGCGCGCTCGCTGTATTGGAACTTCCAGAACCGCCACAAGCTGTGAGTACCAGTGCGGAGGCGATGATGGAAAAGGAAATAGCTGTCTGCTGTATAGTATTCATATGTAGTCCTTAGAATTTAGATTGAATGCCAATGGTTGCAGCCCACTTGGGGCTGAGTTGTTCACCATTTACTCGTTGACGCAGAGGAATTTGCAAAAATCCATAAACGTTAACCTGTTCGGCCAATTTGTAGCCCAGGCCAGGGCTGATGGAAAGGCTGTTACCACCCGAATTTTCGGGTTCGGCATTTAGCCCAGAGTCTCGCTCCCGGCTCTGGAAATTGAGTTGCAGCATAGGTGAAAAATTGCTATTCCATTCTGTGCGTACACCCACATCAACACCAAATTTCTTGCCTGGCTTGTAGCCATCTTTTTCACTCAGTGGCGCTTCCACATTCGCCTGGATGAACCAACTGCTGGTCAAATCAGGCAGCACACGGCGGTAATAGGCACTCGCGACAAGATCTGTCGTTCCTGACCCTGGTTGTAAACTGCGCTCCGCTTTGGTGCCGGTATTATTTGCAATATCAGTTTTTCCTGTGGCCAGTTTCAAGCCAATATTCGATCCGAAGACAGACGCCCCGCCAGTAGCAGCGTCTTGCAAGGCTGTCTGGTAGCGGGCGGATATTTTGGCGTCACCAATCTGGCGAAAATTCCAGGTAACTGGCGCACCTAATTCTGTGTGCAAATGACGGCGATCAATAAACGGAACGGAAGCTGAAATCCCCCAATTTTCATTGATGCCATGATCGACATTGAGTAGCCAGCGGCGACTAATGGTTTCTATTTCGCGGTTTCTTTGATCGGCTTCATTGGCAGCAAGTTTTCGTGAGCCACTCATCAAATGATCCTGCCTGACTTGCTCATAGCGCAAATCAAAGCGATTACCGTGATCCAGCCATGCTCCCTGAACTGCCCAGTCGGTATTGACCAGGCAAAAACTGGCGCCGCATGAGGCTGAAGCAGGGTTTGAGAAGCTGATCACTTGCATTGTCATTGCTAGCAAAAAAGCGAGCCGCAATGGGGACTGTTGATTGATTTTCTTCATTTTCTTTTCACGCCGTAGGCGTACTTGTTTTCTTGGTCAAATTGCATGAGACATTCTCAAGACATCTGGAGTGAGGTAGATACGGCCTTGCTATTTCTGTTCTGGTTGATAACTTTGGCTCGTGTCAGTCGCAGCCACCGATACAAGTTGCAACTCGACCGGCCGCAAGCCTGGAGTTTGTTGCATAGCCTGGTTCAAATAAAAGGCGTAGGCGTTCCAGATTGCCAGCGCGCAAATCGCTGCCACGTTGAAACTACGAACAATTGCAAAAGTTGTAACCAACTTGCTTTTTTCTACTTGCATTTTTTCCTCACTCAGAATGGAATGATGGTTTGAATGAAGCGTACTAAGATCTAATCGAGGTCAAGCGCCGCGATGCGACACAATGGCAATGCAAAATACAATTTGCTTACAGCCTTTATATTTCACCGAGGCGAAAAGCAAGCGGCAAATCGCCTTGCAATTGAATGCGACGGTGCGTGGCAAACTGGTTTTGTGATTTTTTCCCGAACGCCATAGAGCTCACCTGCACCACAGCGCAGCGTGACTGGAGAGCCAAGCGAAGATCAGGAAAGTGCAGGTGGCGCGCGCGGCTGCGCGCTCGCCCAGGAGAAAAGTGTTTGCGGGGATTGGTAGAAGAGTGAAGGGAATGCTTCGCTCAATTTCGTGCTGGCGACATCCTGGGGGCTCGATGGAAGCAGGAAGTGATGATCAGCTTGCGGCAGGCAATTTGCACAATGCACTTTTGCACTTTTGGATTTCTGATTCTCAGAGTCAGGATCCGCCTTGATGAACTTGCCCGTCGCAATTTCGAATAGTTTATTACCTTCGGCACTGCAAATTTCGATAAAACCTGCTTTGACCTTTGACGGAGTCATGGCATTTGCCATAGACGGAGCAATGCCATTGAACAGCATGGCAAAACATGCCAGCCATATGGTCAGTTGTCGGAGTCTGTGGAAAATTCGCATAGACCGGATTATAACCAAACTGCCCGCTAATGAAAAATTTTGTTTTGAATTTAGGGAATCCCTGATTAAGGGACCTCTTATTAAGTCCGGTTCGCTATTCGCAAGTTATTGATTTTCAGAGAATTAATTTTAAAAAATTGGACTTAATCAGAGATGTCTTATGTTCGCTACCGAACATACGACTTGATGAAGCCCGCTTATCCTTGCCAACAAAAAAACCAAACACATCGACTGGTTAGCTTAATCACGCGATGCGCTACCGACCCGCATCTTGACAATTAAAGTACTTATGCCCGCCCACCTCAAAAAAATAATATTACCTCTCTTCATACTTTCGCCTGCGTTATTTAGCCAGGCACAGGCTAGCGACATAGAACAACAGATGCTGCGTTGTTCCGTGCTGGGCGATGCAAGTGTCCGTCTCAGTTGCTTTGATGCTTTAGCCAAGGCTCCTACCCCAGTGGAGGCTGAAAAGCCAATTGCCAAGGCAGAAGCTCTCCAAGAGACCGTGGCGCCTGAACAGCCGACAGAAACCGCACCCGAAATGTCGCGCATGGTGCAACGCTGGGAACTCGATGTAGCATCCAAGCGCGGCAAATTCGTGTTTCGGCCTCATCATGATAATTATCTGCTGTTGGCAAATTATAGCAATGCTTCGAACGACGAGCCGTTCAAGAAATTCACGCCTGCCGGCGTCAAATCCAAGCATGTGGAATTGACTTATCAACTGAGCATGAAAATGAAACTGGCTGAAGAAGTGGGTAGCTCGCCTGTTGATGTGTGGGTGGCCTACACCCAGCAAAGTTTTTGGCAGGCATATAACCGCAGTGCATCCAGCCCTTTCCGCGAGACCAATTACCAGCCAGAAGTCATGGCAATGATCCCGATCAATAAAGGCATAGGTGATCTCAATATCCGATACCTTAATTTTGGCCTGGTACATCAGTCTAATGGTCAGACCTCGGCCTTATCACGCAGCTGGAACCGCATCTATGCTGAGCTGGGTGTTGAACACGGCAATTTCTCACTCGGCACAAGAGTCTGGCGTCGTCTAGATAACGCCAGGTCAGATAACGACAATATCGATATCATTGATTACATGGGGCATGGCGACATACATGCCACATATCGCGAAAAAGGCGGCCGCGAATTTTCCCTGACTGCACGCCGCAATTTCAATACCGGCCATGGTGCATTGCAGGCCAGCCTCGCGATGCCTATTACTACCAATTTAAAGGCCTATTTCCAAATATTCTCGGGATATGGCCAGAGCCTGATTGACTATAATCATTCGCAAAAATCAATAGGTGCGGGATTCATGGTTGATTTTTGATTGCTTTGATGGCGGTCTAATTGTGCCTGCATGGCTGTACATTATTTACAGATGAGCAGGCATGCTGGCATATCTTTTATATGTGTTACAGGCGCAAAGACATGCCCAGCACAACTTCCTTAACGCATCCGTCTGGTAGTTTCCCTAGCAATCAGTTCCAGACCAGGCAAAGTCGTATCGACTTCGTTACCCGCTATCAGGCCCAGCAAGGTCTTGGTCGCAAGCAGACCCATGTCATACAAGGGCTGATGGATAGTAGTAAGGGGTGGCGTTGTATATAAAGAGCTGGGCAAGTCATCGAAACCTATCAGGGAGATATCTTCGGGCACGCGTATACCCTTACGGTACAGGCCCAGCCTGACCCCATAGGCAGAAAGATCGTTGGCGGCAAACACCGCGCTGAATTGTTGCTGGGTTTCCAGCAAGCGGTTAATTGCCAGCAAGCCACTGGCTTCATGGAAATTTCCTTCAGCTACCAAGCTTTTCTCAAATGGGATATTGGCTTCGTGCAATGCTTTTTGATAACCCTCTTGCCGTTCAGCAGCATCAGTATTATTTGCTGGCCCGGTGACAAAGGCGATGCGCCTGTGACCCAGTTCTATCAAATGCCGGGTTGCCAGGTAAGCACCGTGGACATTATCAAGTTTAAAGCCAACTGCCGTCTTGCTATGCAAGCTGCGGCCTGTAGCGACTATAGGTTTATCAAGAGCAAATTCCAGCACTTTCTTGTCAGCGATACGACCCGACAAGAGGATAATGCCATCCACTTTGCGCGCCAGCAACAGCTTGATGCGCGCCGCCTCTTCTTCAGCATTCCAGTGCCCGCTGACGATGACCGAAGCATAACCGGTCCCTTTCAGGCCATCGTCCACGCCATGCAGGGTTTCATCAAAGAAGGGGCTGGCGATATCCTGCACCACGATGCCTATCGTCATGGAGCGGCCACTTTTCAGGCCTTGCGCCAACTGATTAGGCTCAAACTTCATTTCTGCAATGGCGGTTTCCACTGCCTTGCGTTTGTCATCCGAGACCTTGGCCGTGCCATTCAGTATGCGCGATACCGTGCTGGGTGACACCCCTGCTTCACGCGCAACATCTAATAAAGTGACTGGCTCGTTTTTTCTTTTCGTTCTGTCAACCACACAATGCCTTCCCAAGCTGGGTAATTATTAATACTCAGTATTCACAATTTAGTGAAAAGCTTTTCACAATGAGCATATCATGGATTTTTGTATGTGCGCTTTGGTTTTCCACTGTCTGCCAGAGGTCATAGTATGGAATGGCGATCAAGCCCGTCTTGACAGCGCAGAGGGTATTGGAGACGCCGCCTTGCACAGGTGTTCCACCAGTTTTCTATGGTCAGGCAAATCAGCCAGCGCGCGCTGGGCCATCTGGGCAATCATCTGAAATTCCTGAACAGCCTCCCGCTCTTGCGGATATAGAAATTTATTATTCGCCATATCGGTCTGGAATTCCATTCCATACAAAACGAATTGCCAGCTTGATGGCGGATACATTTCTAGGTCGGCAATAAAGTCCATGCGATGTGGCGGGCGGCAGCTCCACATCCTCAGCTTTTCTTGCAGGCTCTCAGGTATAGAGGCTGCATCCCTGTTGTCACGCCAGAATGCAGAATCAGTTCTTTGGCTCAGGCTGAAGTGCATTTTGACAAAATCAACAATGCGCTCATACCGCGCTTTCATGTGTTGATTAAATTGGGTTGCCACCGCATCAAACTCACCGTTAAAAGGAAACAGGTAGGTCAGCAAATACGCTGCTGTTTCTATCAATCCTATGCCGGATGATTCCAGCGGCTCAATGAAACCGCCTGATAGTCCTATGGCCACACAGTTCTTGACCCATTGGGTTTCACGGTAACCTACGTTGAGCTTCAACAACCTGGGAGTCATTCCGTCAGCAGCCGGACCTATGTATTGACGCAAGACTTGTTCCGCCCTCTTTTCGTCCGTATGACGACTGGAAAACACATAACCTATCCCCCGTCTTTGCTGCAAGCCGATGTTCCAGATCCAGCCCGCTTCCTGCGCACTGGAAATGGTATAAGAAGGGATTGGCGTATCAGGCTTTGCATAAGGCACTTGCAAGGCCAGGGCGCGGTCAACAAACAGAACATCATTCAAGGATTTGAATGTAGATCCCAGCGTTTTGCCTATCAGTTGTGCACTAAAACCAGTGCAGTCTATGAACAAGTCTGCTGCCAGCACTTGGCCATCTTGTGTGTGCACGGCGGAAATCGCACCTTGTCCGTCTATTTCTACATGCTCTACCGTTCCCAGTATCCGCTGTACACCAAGTGATTGCCCATGCTCTGACAACAATGCTGCCAGGCGACCAGCGTCAAAATGATAGGCATAATTCATTGGTCCCAAAAAGTCCTTATCGGCAAATCTTTTGGGGCCACGCGAAGCATCTGCTATGCATTTTTGCATGGTCACAGCCTCTGCAAAGGCTGGCTGCTGACCATTGCGCGCAGCCAGCCCCTTCAGCCAGTAGGGCAATAACTCTGGCCCACGCTGACTGGGATGACTGAAGGGATGAAAGTAATGATCCGTTCCTGAACTACCTGCTGGCCGAACCCAGTGATCAAAGCGTATTCCCTGCTTGAACGTAGCATGGCATTCTTTGATGAAACGCGCCTCATCTATGCCTATCGCTGCCAGAGTACCGCGTATGGAGGGAAAACTGCCCTCACCAACTCCGATAATGCCTATGTCTTTTGACTCTACCAGGCGTATCTGTATGCCCTCCCCCGATTTGGAGGATGACAAATGCCTGGCCATGAAACATGCCGTGAGCCAGCCAGCTGTTCCCCCACCTACGATCAAAACACTTTTTACAGCTTTCATTTGAGCAAGCTCCTCTGGTTTCACTACAGTCAAGGCATACATAGTGTGGCATTCAGGATGTGTCCTGGGAATGACTACCTGCCGCATCCTCACTGGTCTGATAGCGCAAAATTCATCCCTACACTCCCTACCGAAGCGACTTGATTTGTCAGCAAAAATTTCAAGCTGCCGGCAAATCTGGGCGTCACCGCTTTGACACTTTTTTGTTGTAGTTTCATTTATATTACAACATTCTGAAAACGTTATCATTTTATGTTTGACATGGAAATCAGAATTTATGTATTATGAAATCGGTTTCAAGAAAAATCAATGAAACACATATAAGAAAACGTTTTCATAAAAACGTCATGGTTTAATCAGAGCAAAAAAACCAATCCAACCTGTAACAGGAGACATATGAAAATCCGCAATCTTGCGACTGGTAAAGTCGCGATCACCCCCATACAACTGGCGATCATTACCCTGATCACCAGCATGGGTGCTGCCCACGCACAAACCCAAGCGCCAACTCCAGCACCAAGCACCGCCAGCCAAACCAAGGCAAATAGCGAAAGCACGACCATTTCTGAAGTTATCGTCACCGGCACGAAGCGAGCCACTTCATTGCAAAAGACCCCGATAGCAATCACCTCTATCAATGCCGCAGCACTGGAAGACGCCCATGTACAAAACATACAGGACGTGGTCAATCTGGTGCCTGGATTCCAGGCTACCGGCCAGGGTGATCACGGCGTCATCACCATGACCATGCGTGGTATCGGTAACGACAGCGCGAAAACCGAGTATGCCGATCCCGAGGTTGCGCTGTTCATCGACGGCATCTACGCACCCCGCCCTGAAGGCGCAACATCTCTGCTGTTTGATCTGGAGGGCATAGAAGTATTGCGCGGGCCACAAGGTACTTTGTGGGGGCGTAATGCCACAGTTGGTGCAGTCAACATGCAAACCGCCAAGCCAAAAATCGGTGATAGTTCTGGCTCGGTAGAAGGTGGCCTGGGCAGCTACAAGCGCTTTGGTACCCGTGGCGCATTCAACATCCCGGTCAGCAATGAAATGGCGCTACGCTTTGCCTATGCGCATGAGAAACATGATGGCTATGTCGATTATCAGGCGCCAGGCATGCTGTCCATCGATAGCCAGAAAGCTGCGTTTGCCACTTACCTCAAGAACGGCGGCACAGTAGTCCCCTTCCAGCCTATCAACTATGCCCTATTTGTGCAGGACGGCCCCAAATATGGTGCGCAAGACCAGACCGCTGCCCGTATCAGCATGTTATGGAAACCAAACGCCGCCACCAAGATCGATCTGTCTTATGAGAAATTCATAGACCGAGGCACGCCATCAATGAACCTGCTGCAAGCACCTCGCGCTGGACAAAGCCACTGGTCAGCCTTGATAGACACAGCACCCTTCACTGAGCGCAATAGCGATGCCATCCGTGGCCGCATAGAATATGCCATCGACAAGAACATGCAACTGACTTACATCGGTGGCTATTCCAAGTTCAGTGGCTCTTCCCGCTTTGACCAGGATGGTGGTGCCAATGTACCTACCAGCTTTACCTCTGGTGGCAGCATGCAGGCAAATAATACTGTTTCTTCCAACTATAAAAACTTCAGTCATGAAGTAGAACTGCAATCCACAAGCACGCGTGACGTGGATTGGCAACTCGGGTTGTACTATGGTTCTGAAACCAATGATATCCGTTTCGACATCCCTATTCTGAACGGTACATACCAGGGCACGGTAGGCTGGCAAGGTTCTTTCATCCAGCCTAAAGAAACAGTGGAAACAGCAGCTGCGTTTGGTCAGGCAACCTGGAATGTCAGCAATGACACGCATATCACTGGCGGCCTGCGTTACACTCAGGACAAACGCACGAATGTCGATGGTCGCGGCTACGGCTTCTCTGGCAAGCCTGAGCTGAGCCAGGCGGCTATTACACCGAACGTCAATCCAGCCTCTGCCAATTCCAACTTCGCGCCGTATTCTTTCAATGATGGCAGCTATAGTGGCAACAAGGTGACAGGCTTGCTACGCATCTCGCATGACATCGACAAAGACAATATGGTCTACGGGAGCATCTCCACTGGCTACAAATCTGGCGGCTTGCAAGATGGCGGTAAAACCTACGGCCCAGAAACCCTGACCAACTTTGAGCTCGGTTCCAAGAGCACTTTGATGGGCGGCGCTGTCAGGTGGAATAACGCCCTGTACTACGGCAAGTTCAAGGACTTCCAGTTCAGCGCACCAGTCACTGCGCCAGACGGCACCCGTGGCCTGCAAACCTCGAATGCAGATGGCGCAACGATTTATGGTTTTGAATCCGAACTGGCAGCAAAACTCAGCAAGGATGACAAACTGCAACTGACAGTTTCCATCGCCAAGGCAACGCTGGGCAACCTGATCGGCGGCTCGAACGACTATGCACTCCCAGCTTGCAAAGTCCCTGGTATCAGCAATTGCCTGGATGTATCCGGCAATACCATGCCTCATACACCCAAGTTCTCGGCTCAGGTCTTGTATCAGCATACTTTCCATCTGAATCAAGGCAGCTTGACTCCGCGTATCAGTCTGCATTATGAGACAGATACATGGTTAAGTGTCTTCAATTACGGAGATGGGGACAAGCAGGAAGCCTATGCCCGCGCAGATCTTGGTATGCGCTATCAATCTGCCGGAAAAACTGCCTGGTATGCAGACTTCTTTGTCCGCAATGTTGGTGATAACAAAGTCAAAACCAGCGCCATGAATGCCAATGGTCCCTGGCAAGCCCAGTATTTGCCACCACGTACTTTTGGCGTCAATGTTGGGGTTGATTTCTAGAATCTGACCGCATTACATAAATCTGTAACGAGCCCTGACCATGCGAATGGTCCGGGCTTTTTTGTTTGTCAGTTTGAAAACAGCGTTTTAGCATTGTTTAACATATATGCATATTACAAACATTGCATTATGTAAATTCAACATTAGAATGAATTCTGGTCAAGCACCAAAAGACTTCCCTTGCCATGTACTTTTTAATAACAGGAGATCGAGATGCGAAGAATATTTATCAAATCCATGCTTGCAGTTGCCGGGTTTTCCATGTTGGCCCTGAGTCAAGTCTCTTTCGCCGCAGACAAAGGCAGCGCCGATGAAGCGATTGCATTGGTGAAAAGAGCCGCCGCCTACTTGAAAGAAAATGGCAAGGACAAAGCCTATGCCGAATTCAATAATCCCACCGGGCAATTTGTCGTCAAGGATTTATACGTATTTGTCTACAACACCAATGGCGACGGCATTAACCGCGCCCATGGTGCGAATACCAAGATGATAGGTAAAAATTTACTTGAATTAAAAGACGCCGATGGCATACCCATTGTGAAAAGTTTCCTGGATGTTGCCAACAGCAAAGCCGGGAACGGCTGGGTAGACTATAAATGGCCTAACCCTGGCACCAAGATGATGGAACCCAAATCGACCTATATTGAACGTGTAGGCGATGTCTTGATAGGTTGTGGCATCTACAAATAGGATGCAATTCGCTGAGGCGCAGCCAGCAATGCGCCTCAGCGAAAAGCAAGCCAGTTCCTATGCTCTTGAAATTTCGCGTATCAGTAAAAAGCCGGCACCACCCTCGCGTGGGCTGCGATAAACACCTTTGGCCTGTAGCACATGAGCAGCAACTGCAGCCATATCCCAGGCATCACCTTCTTCTGCCTCCCATTTCGATGTAGTCAGCCAGGGATAGTCGTGCGACTCCCCATAATCACGTACCGCAGCTACACGTATACGCATACCTTCCAGTAAATGAAAATTGGCCCAGCTCCAAAGCCAGGTATTTGTCTTCGATGAATAGGAACCGATGAAATCTATCTTGGCAATCACAGCAGGCACGCCATCATTGGAAAATACCAGCTCACCCGTTTCCTGGTCCCAGTCATAGCGTTGATGAGAACCCAGGGAGAATTCCTGATTCAGCAACCCTGACTTATCTTGCAATTCCTTAAAGCAGGCATCAACAAAATTATCCCAGGCATCGTAGTCGGCACCTGTTATGCGTGCAAGGCTGGCTGAACGCATCTCTTCATAACAGACATGACAGAGCAATTTGATAGGCACCAGGTCTTCATTGTGCTCATTCCATTCCCCCTCGGCCTGATAATGTGCATTGCAAACCTCACACCAGGCATCGGGCCAGTGATTCTCAGCATCTGGATAATCCGAATGCCATTTCTGTACAGGATCTGAGATCAAATGCTCACATACATAAGTTGTATGTACCTTGCCATGCTGCGCACAAGTCAGCTCGTCAAACTCTTCATCCATGCTCATTCAGCCATTTCTGTTCAAAGGCTAAAAGTTAGCAGGATTATGCAATTTTGGCTATGCTCTCTTTACAGGCCCAGACTTTGGTATGACGGCTTTGATAGTCACTCTCTGAGTAACTGCGCCCTGACAAAATCCCTATACCAATACGCACTGTCTTTCAAGCTGCGCTGCTGCGTCGCATAATCCAGATAAACCAGGCCAAAGCGTTTGGCATAGCCTGAGTTCCATTCAAAATTATCCAGCAGGCTCCAGTAAAAATAGCCTTGCACATCGACGCCCCCGGCTATTGCATCATGCATCGCTTGCAAGTGCAGTTGCAAATACTGGATACGATGCTCATCATGGACTTTGCCATCTTCCAGAATGTCGGCAACAGCCATCCCATTTTCAGTAATGTAAATTGGTGGTAATGAGGGATATTCGGCGTGCAGCTTCAATAACAAATCAGTCATGCCTGCAGGATAAATTTCCCATCCCATATCGCTAAAACCCAACAAAGCTTCTGGCTGCCTGGGTGGATTATCGGTACTGACGAAAGCACGGAAATAGTAATTCACACCGAGAAAATCCAGAGGCTGGCGAATCACATCCATATCTTCTGCATGCACATGAAATTTGCTCAGATCCATGCGGTCCAGCGCTTTTTGCGGATAAGTGCCTATAAATAGTGGGTCCATGAACCATTGCACTGAACGCGCATATTCCCACTCGGCCTGGGCTATATCTGCCTGCGACTCAGTCGCTGGCATGGCGGGCCATTGATTCAGAACTATGCCCAGTTTAGCCGGGCAATTGATCGCTCGCATGGCTTGCAGGGCCATACCGTGCGAGAGCAGAAGATGATGCGACACCTGTATCGCCAGAGCAGTGTCAGCCACACCCGGCGCAAACTGGGCATTACCATAACCAAGATTGGCGGTGCACCATGGTTCATTATGGGTGGCGATACTGGCCAGGCGATGACCAAAGCGACGCGCTACTTCTGCTGCATATTCGGCAAAGCGCAAACAGGTCTCGCGATTCAACCAGCCACCCAGATCCTGCAAGCCCTGAGGCAAATCCCAGTGATATAAAGTCAGATGGGCAGCTATGCCGTGCTCCTCTAGTTTATCCAGCAAACAGGAATAAAACTCAAAGCCTTGCTCATTCCAGTCACCATAACCCAGAGGCTGCACACGTGACCAGGATACTGAAAAACGGTATGCCTTCAGTCCCAGACCAGCAATAATGCCCACGTCCTCTGCATAGCGATGGTAATGATCGCAAGCAACGTCACCAGTGCTGCCATCAATGATGGTGCCAGGGGTATGGGTAAAGGTATCCCAGATCGATGGCCCGCGGCCATCGACATCTGCCGCCCCTTCTATCTGATAAGCACTGGTGGCAACGCCCCAGGTAAAGGCAGGTGGAAACACGGGCATCGCTGATGGATTTGTCATGGTCTAGTGTGGATAGGTTCGCTGTAAACATTCATGTTTCTTATATATCGCGACGCTTCATTGTCAAAGGCTGGCTATCACTCCTTTTACGACATCCAGTACAACGCTCAGTTGAGCATATTCAATGAAACACGCGTGCACATTGAAATCGTTTTCAATTTTGGGCGAAAATTCGCTACCAGGTCATTTGTCAGTCGCCAAATCCAAATTCGGGCCTGATCACTGGAAAAATCACATCAAGCGTTTTTTACCCTACATTTTGAAATCGTTTTCACAACCCGGAATTTATCACCGCACATTTAAGCTGTCAACGTCTTCGACTTTCAATTTACTTCTTTTTGCAATGGGAGATTCTGGACTTTCGTGAAAAATCAAAGCTTCTCACAAATGTTATTTTCAATATTGCTTCACAGTTCATTCTGAAATCAGTTTCATTCAATTGCATCATCTAGTTCAAGCCAGGCCCTGACTTTACCTCGTTTGCAACATGATTTCGACTCAACATCTAAGGCTTTACTCCTGGAGAATTCTCCCAGCAAGCACGGCTGTTTTCCCGGCTTCAAATGCTCTAGCATTGCGTAAATCCTCCACATGCCCATAAATTTTTTTGTTAATGAAGTGTTCCGCTTTTTTATTTTCATGCTATTCTGCGCTTGAAAAGGTTTTCATAACAATGAATACTGATTCAAATTAAAACTCAAATAAAACAATTAACGAGACAGCCTGCGCAGCTCTTTTGCGAGAAAAACTTGGTCAGCATATCTACAAAGATGAGCTGGAATAAGCAGACCTGCAAATAAGCGTCATAAGCTATGCAACGCAACAATTGGAGCGATGCAATAATGAAGACATGCAGGCGTGCCGCCCACTTGAAAAGAAGCGTGCAGCCCATGATTACCGAAACAGAAATCGCCAACCCATCAGCAAACCGGGCCAGGAAATCCCCTCTGTTCTGGGTGCCAACGACTTACTTTACGATGGCATTGGCTTATATGATGCTGACCAACGTCAGCGCCATCATGTTCAAGAACATGGGCATGGATAACGGCAAGGCCGCTGAATATGCGAGTTACCTTATCCTCGCTTACACCATCAAACCCTTGTTCGCTTCTTTTGTGGAAATGTACAAGACCAAGAAATTCTTTGTCATTTGCACGCAGTTGATCATTGCCGTCGGTTTTGTCGGTGTCGCCCTGGTCATGTCCTTGCCGAACTACATGCTGATACTGATGAGTCTGTTCTGCGTTATTTCATTCCTTGGTGCAACGATGGATATCGCTGCTGATGGCGTGTATGTCACCTCGCTCGATAGCAAGACACAGTCGCTGTATTGTGGCATCCAGAGTCTTAGCTGGAATATAGGTCCCATTGTTGCGGCTGGTGGCCTGGTCTATTTGAGTGGCAAATTGCATACCGACGTCTTTCATCATGACCCCAAGGTGTTCGGTGCCGACTGGATGGATGCCTGGCGCGTGATTTTCCTGATCGTGGCAGGTATCATCGCCCTCATGACGGCCTGGCATTTACGCACCATGCCTGATGGCGCGAAAGCGGAAAACACTCCTGCGAATGTGAATGATGCCTTATTCATCTTGCGCGATTCTTTTACTACTTTCTTCCAGAAACCTGATGTCTGGCTGATGATCGCTTTTGCCTTTCTGTTCCGTCTCAGCATAGGTTTCCTTGAAAAAATCGGCCCCTTCTTCATGGTCGATCCCATCAGCAAAGGTGGCCTGGGTCTATCCAATGAAATGCTGGGTCTGACCTATGGTACATACGGCCTGATCGCAGTCCTGCTTGGTTCCTTGCTCGGTGGATGGTTTGTCGCCAAGCGTGGTTTGCAGCCTACCTTGTTCATACTCTGCTGTGCCGTGAACATCCCGAATGCCAGCTTTTTGGTGATGAGCATCTTCCAGCCTGAAAGCCTGTGGCTGATCACCGCTGGCGTTGCCATCGAAAAATTCTTCTTTGGCTTTGGCTCAGTCGGCTTCATGATTTACCTGATGCAGCAACTCGCGCCCGGCAAATACACGACAACACACTACGCCTTTGGAACCGGCCTTATGGGTCTGTGCATGATGGTTACCGGCGTCATCAGTGGCCACCTGCAGCAATTGCTGGGGTATACAAATTATTTCATCTTCGTCATGCTGGCCACCATCCCCTCATTTGCGGTATGCTGGTTTGCACCCTTTCATCAAAAAGAAGGATAAACAGAAAGCTGAATCAGCAGCACACAATAAAATAAAGGCGGCTCGTCCCAACCGTTCACGCTTTAACGTAACAAGTCCCCCCACTTTCAATGCCGCCTCGAGCGGCATTTATTTTTGCGGGCTGTGGATACTGTGAATCGGTTTTTCAATAAATGTATTGGGTAGTTTTATTCCGATGAAATTAGTCAATCTGTAACGAGCAATTTATATAGCTACCGAGTTGTCGTTGCTTTTGATCTTGTCGTTGCTTTTGGCTTTTGGCTTTTGGCTTTCTGCAGTTCCCATGTGTCGACGCCGTTTGTGCTGTGCAGAAAATGGATTAAGAAGGACCGCTGTCTGAGCGCAGCGAGTTTCGGGCCTTCCCATTTTTTGTACTGCACAAACGGGTACCCCCTTTATGGGGCGACGACACCTGGGTCGCCTTCTTTTGCTTACTTTTCTTGGCGACAGCAAGAAAAGTGAGTAGCTGCCGGGCTACCCCCGGCCTGCAATCGCAATTTGCGCATGAAGACATTTCAAAAATCGAACTCGCAAACTGACAAAATTTTGATGTCAATAAATTTCGCGGCCTACGACAAACGCCACTGGATTCCAGCCAAAAACACGCTGGAATGACGCTATTAAGGATATTCGTTTTGCGGCCTTCGAGCAGCCGGATAGGACACAACACCAAGCTTGATACACAAGGCCTTGATATAAGCAAACCGCATATACCCCCAACAATTTTCCAAACTATGACTATACTACCCCCATACTTGCCACTTTGACCTCAAAATAGCATTACCCAAATGCAAGTAAATCATTTTCCAACTATGCTTAGTCGGAAAAATTCCTTAGCCTCAGGAGATGAAATCGCTAGCATAACTGCCTCATAAACAAATGCCAAACCTGTCGCAACATATTGTATGCACCCAGGAGCACACTAAGATGACAAGACAAACTGATCCCGCAGTACTTGCGTTGATTGGCAATACCCCTATGGTCAAGGTAACCCGCTTTGACACGGGGCCATGTGAATTATTCCTTAAACTGGAATCACAAAATCCTGGCGGCTCCATCAAGGACCGCATAGGCAGGTCAATGATAGAAACAGCAGAACGCGAAGGCCGCCTGCAAGCTGGCGGCACCGTAATCGAGGCAACGGCTGGCAATACCGGCCTGGGCCTGGCACTGGTGGCGCGCGCCAAGGGTTATCGCGTGGTGCTGGTCGTACCAGACAAGATGTCGACAGAAAAAATCCTGCACCTGAAAGCCATGGGTGCAGAAGTCCACATCACCCGCTCCGATGTAGGCAAGGGTCACCCCGAGTATTACCAGGACTATGCGGCTCGCCTGGCAAGCGAAATTCCCGGTTCCTTCTTTGCTGACCAGTTCAATAATCCAGCCAACCCACTGGCGCATGAAACCACGACAGGGCCGGAAATCTGGGCGCAGACTGACCACAAAGTCGATGCCATCGTCGTTGGCGTCGGTTCTGGCGGGACGCTAACGGGTCTGACGCGTTATTTCAACAAGGTCCAGCCCGAGCTGGAATTTGTACTCGCTGATCCTAAAGGCTCGATACTGACTGAGTACGTAGAGACAGGCAATATCAATGAAGTCAGCGGTTCCTGGGCAGTTGAGGGCATAGGTGAAGACTTCATCCCCGGCATTGCTGACCTCAGCGCTGTCAAGCACGCCTATACCATTGATGACGCTGAAAGCTTTGGCACGGCACGTGAATTGCTGCGCGCCGAAGGCATACTGGCAGGCTCTTCCACCGGCACCCTGCTCGCTGCCGCCCTGCGCTACTGCCGAGCCCAGACCACGCCCAAGCGCGTCGTCACCTTTGTCTGCGATACTGGCACACGCTATCTGTCCAAAGTGTATAACGACAACTGGATGACGGACCAGGGTTTGCTCAAGCGTAAAAACTACAATGATCTGCGGGACATCATCAGCCGCCGTTTCGATGAAGGCGGCGTCATCAGCGTGAATGCCAGTGACACCCTGATGGTAGCGTTCAACCGCATGCGCAGTGCTGATATCTCGCAACTGCCGGTCATACGCGATGGCGCGATTATCGGTATCATTGATGAATCAGACCTCCTGTTGAAAGTATCTGCCGATGCCAGCCTCTTCCGCAGTGCCGTAGAAGACACCATGACCAGCCAGATAGAAACCCTGGCACCGGATGCCAGCCTCACTGCATTACGCGCAACACTGGACAGCGGCCTGGTCGCCATCATTGCAGCCAACAAACCGGAAAAGCAGTTTTATGGCCTGATTACCCGCTTTGATCTCCTCAACCATATGCGCAGGACACTTTCATGAGCTATCCCGAATACAAGAAGCCTACCCATCCGCAAGCCTTTGGCACGCGTGTCATCCACGCCGGGCAGTTCCCCGACCCAACCACGGGTGCCATCATGCCACCCATCTATGCAACATCTACCTTCGTGCAGGAGAGCCCTGGCGTCCACAAGGGCCTGGACTATGGCCGCTCGCACAATCCTACCCGCTGGGCGCTGGAACGTGCAGTAGCTGACCTGGAAGGCGGCGCGCAGGCATTTGCCTTTGCATCCGGCCTGGCAGCAATAGCCACCGTGCTGGAAATCGTCGATAGCGGCGCACATATCATCGCAGGTGACGATATGTATGGCGGCAGCTACCGTCTGTTTGAACGCGTGCGCAAACGCAGCGCTGGCCTGCAGTTCACTTATGTCGATATGACCAAGCCAGAAGAAGTGCTGGCCGCAATACGTCCCGATACCAAAATGCTGTGGGTAGAAACACCAACCAACCCCATGCTGAAACTGGCCGATTTACGTGCGATTGCCAAGATATGCCGCGAACACAATATCATTGCAGTGGCTGACAATACTTTTGCCAGCCCCAAAGTGCAACGTCCGCTGGAACTGGGTTTTGATATTGTCGTGCATTCCATGACCAAATACCTGAACGGTCACTCCGATATCATCGGTGGTATTGCCATCGTAGGTGGTGAAGCACATCAGGCTGAATGGCGCGAGCGTCTGGGCTTCTTGCAAAATTCCGTTGGCGCAATAGCCAGCCCCTTCGATAGCTTCCTCGCCTTGCGCGGCATCAAGACACTCAATATCCGTGTCGAACGTCATAACTCGAATGGCATGGATCTGGCACGCTGGCTGGAACAGCAGCCCAAGGTCAGGAAAGTGTATTATCCAGGTCTGGAAAGCCACCCGCAACATGAACTGGCCAAGCAACAGATGGATGGCTTTGGGGGCATCATTTCCATAGAACTCGATACCGACCTGGCAGGCGCACGCCGCTTCCTGGAACGTTGCGAAGTATTCGCCCTGGCCGAAAGCCTGGGCGGTGTCGAGAGCCTGATAGAACATCCGGCCATCATGACGCATGCAACGATCCCGGCAGAACAAAGAGCCAAGCTGGGTATCACTGATTCATTCATACGCCTGTCGGTAGGCATAGAAGATGTGGAAGATTTGAGGCAGGATTTGCAGTCTGCGCTGGATGCGGTTTGATGTAGTGTTGAACTAAAGCCTCTGGTCTGGCAAACCAGAGGCAGTAAATTCAAGTAGCAACCCGCCGTTGCCAAAACGATTGATCTGCCCAGCGTTGCTCCTGCTGGTACCAAATATTCAAATGATGCAGATATGCCGCTTTTATCGAAGCTAGCTCAGCCACATAAGCAGCTTGCGCGTCTGCGTCATAATGAGATGCCGCTTCCGCCGCTGCCAGGCCTGTGTACAAGGCATTGAAAATACCTTGTGAAGACAGAGGGTCAAAGCTTAGCGCAGCATCACCAACTGCCAGCCAGTTGGGCCCGGCAAACTGCTCCAGCGCTGCAGTGTGGGCAGCACAATATCCATGCTGTTGCCCTGGCACAAAACCATGTTCATCAAGACAGGCAGACAATTGCGTATTCCGCTTCAATCGCTGCAATAACCCTTGCTGATGATTGCAGGCATTCGCTTCTGGCAAATCGGCATCGGTATAAAACGCCACAATGCGGCCCTGCCCTGGCAGGGATGAGCTATACCACCAGCCTCCAGCTTCGGCACTGATGTGGCTGGAGCCTGCGCTAGGATCAGTATCCTTGCCCACCAGCCAGCTGCACACCAGTTTATCCGTCGCTTTACGGGCAATGCCTAGTTGCCGCGTCAACAGCGACTTTCTGCCGCTGGCATCGATCAGCATTTTAGTTTCTATGCGCACTGTCTTGCCCTGCACGGCGATCACGGCATCCCAATGATCTGGGTTACTCTTTGCAGGTGCAAAAGACAGCAGCTTGCTTTGTCTCAGCAAAGCCGCGCCACGGTCTTGCGCAACATCCTGCAACCAGCAATCAAAACGATGGCGGTCTAGGTACCAGCCATGCCCATCAAGATTGCGCATGGCATCTTGCTCGGTCGCCATATCACTGCCCCAGTGACTGATATTCAAATGCGCAGACTGATGGCCTTGCTGCAAAAATGCTTCATACAAACCCATATCAGCCAGCAGCTTACCGGCTGCGGCTGGCAAGGATTCGCCTATACGCATGGCTGCTGGGGGCGATGCTTCCAGCATGACCACTCTTTGAAATGGTGCGAGGTTCAAGGCGAAGGCAGAGCCCGCAGGCCCTGCCCCTAGTACCAATGCATCTACATACAGCGCTTCCATGCTTAACGATGCAGACCCCGTGGGAAGCGGCGTACTTTTTCTATCGTCATGATATCAACAGACTCCGCATTCACCACCTCTGCCGCACCTACCCTGGCATGCTCATCATGTTGCGCATGTTTGGCATTGGGCGCTGGCATATCGGCGATAGGAATATGCTGATCTTCCACTTCAAGTTCAGCAGGAAAGTGTTGATGATCACTCGGACCGGGATGCACCTCCACCACACCAAGATGATCAAAATGATGGATCATATTATTGATCTGGTCGGTATAGCTGGTGCTGCCCAATGGATTGATCCACGAGGCACGGTTGGCAAATGCGGCCAGCCTTTCACCTAGCGGCTTTTTCTCATCCATGACGACGTCATAGTTTTGCTTGGTCAGGACCTGGTTAGGCACGCGGGCTGGCCAGAAGCTGGGTACATAAGGGTCGTAAGACTTATCGTAACCCGAGCGGCAGCTTGCCGTATCTGTCTGCCATGGCACTGCCATCCAGCGGGTAATGCCGCCAGCCTGCTGGCCGTACAAGGGGCCGTTTGGTATGGTGACGCCATCGCTGGTCAGTATCTCACCCAGGCCAGGTGCAATCCAGCCATCGAGCGCATGGGCAAAGCGGAAAGGTGCCATATACATGGTGCTGGCACGTACTGGCCAGGTCATTTCGCAACCGGGATGGAAGGCATCAGCCAGGCAAAAATCCAGCGCTGCCTGTGTCAGAGTATCGCCCTGCTGCTCTAATGGCACTTCATCTATGCTTGTCGCATGTTTGCGCTCTGGGTCAAAGTCTTCAACAAAATTACCTTCTGCCCACTCCATCAGCATCGCCAGCTGGGTTGCCGTCAGCGAGGCATTTTGCCTTGGCGTTTGCGCAGCGGGTATCGCCATGGCATCGCCATACAACCATGGCCAGGGCTTGGGTGACCAGGCATCAACTTCATAGTTGCGGAACTGGTTGGCGATGGTACGGCGCAATTCTACATAGGCTGTGTTGTTGCTGGCCAGGCGCGACAGCGCATCAGCACTGGTCAGATCGATAGCGCCCTTCCAGCCAAAGCCTGCCGAGAAACCGGCATTCACCCACTGCAAACCATTCAGACGTTCAAACAGGGGCAGGATGTCGAAGGTGAAGCTGGGGCGTTTTGGCTTAGGCAAAGTACCAGCGGTGATGGCAACGTCGCGCATCAAGTCCCACATGGTGCGCACTGATTTTCTCTGCGGCGCATAATTGGGTGGTGCAACGACGACCCAAGCTGGCTCCACCATCAGCTCCAGCCCTTCATAGACGACCTTGGCATTGATGGGGCCATCAGAAGTGTCGTCATGCCAGCCTTCATTATTGGCGAAGGTGATGGCGCGGCTGTTGTCATAGGAGGCGGAAACGCCATGACCACCCAGCACAATCAGACGACCTTGCTTATCAGTAAATGCCTCCCCCAGATACACAGGCTCGCCCATGAACTTGCCATCATCAAAGCGCTGAGGCTTGGCTTTTTTGCCGCTGACTTTTCTTTGCTTGGGCGTGATTGACAGCATATCCCTGTCGGTGACGACAGCATTACGCAAGGTGCTTGGAGGTGCCGATGCTGCTTCAGGAATATCCAGCGCCAGTTGAAAACCATACCAGGCTGACTTGGTATTGGCCAATTGTACCTGCCACTCTACCTTGGCATTATCGGCATTGAGCTCCTTGACGATCTCGCCCTTGGCATTCACGCCATATACGCGGAACCTGGCGCCCTGGCGCTTGAGTTTTTTGTGGGCATCGCGATAATAGCCTGGGTCCTCTGGTTTTGGGTAAGGCACTTCAGGCCCCAAAAACCATTCCTTCTCACTGCTGCCTACACGCGCAACGCCTATGGAGGGGCAAATTACAGCCTTGACGATGCAGGTATCTTTGACTACGGGTTCTGCTTTTGCCTGCGCTGCTGCGTGAAAGGGGCAGCCCGCAGTTGGGGAGCGTGGTTCAAGTGGATCTTGCAAACTCTGGCCATTGGCTTCATGTCTGGCATCTGCACCTGCTGCATACACGACTTTGCGCGCCTCAGCGATAGAACCAACTGGCGCCTGAACTGGCGGTACGCGCCAGATATTGAAGGCCAGGCCCTGTCCATATTCAGACTGACCACGCACGCTGATATCTTGCTGCGGCAAGATCAACGTTGCGACATGGATGAAAGGGCTTTCAGATTCCGGCCATTCCACCGTTGCTTCATCCAGCGGCATGGTCTTGGGATTGGTACGCAGTTGTACCATGAAACGGAATTGATACTCACGCTTGGCCAGGCGATTGCACATATCGACTGCCAGATAATCGCGTTCATTATTCGGCACATTCTCTGGCGGTGTCACTGGCTCCAGGCGGTATTTCACATATTCATTTTTCCCTGCATGGAAAGGCAGGATGGCCCAGTAAGTCGTGGTCAGGGTGCTGCCCTCGACTTTTTCCATCTGGTCCAGTATTTTTTTTGTCTTGGGATGTTTTTTCAGGTAACCGGGATAATCCTGTGCAACCACACCGGCATAAGTAAACTCCACCATCTCCTTGGCATTATCGACAAAGAAAATAGGAAAGTTTTGCATGATGAAATCAGCCGTATCGCCATCATCACCAAGCGCCTTGGGGCCAGGCACGCCAAACAGTTTGATACCAATGCCCAGGGTTGAATACAGGTCCGGCGAAGTCGGCGTAGTGTCGCTTGAAAACCTGACCCAGGCATCCAAACTGTCATGGGCAAAAACACCGACTTTGAGTTTGGCGGGTATTTTCTTTTCCATGACCAGCCTGGCGCTGGCCACTCCATGTAATTTGCGGAACACCGCACGCTCTGCCGGTCGCTGGCCCAGCTTGATGCGATTTTCTTGCGCTATTCCGACGAACATCTCGGTCAGGCGCTCAGGTGCCTGATTGGCCTGGTCAAAGCATGGTGGAATGGGGTCTTGATCTTTGCTCATACACTGTCTCCCTTTTTAAACTGAATGCGCACTTGTTAGCTTTAGCTTTGACGGGTGCGTATTATTGATGCGGACATTCGCCGGACGCGTACGGCAAGGCGTGCCCAGCAAACATGAAAATCAGGAATGCAGGATGATTATTTGATAATATTAAATATTCGTCAAGTTTATATGCGAGCAGATGTGCACTTTTGACAAAACTTGACGATGTTGTTTTTGGGCATTAGCTCAAAATACCCAAAACTAAAGATGCAGAAAAACTATTTCGCCCCGACTTCGCCCGTCATCAGGCGATTGAAATAGACTGTACCCTGGCCCTTGCGCAAGCCATACAACTGCGCAGGCCGATTACTACCCAGACGCCACTTGCCTGGCAACTCTTCCAGAAAGTCGCCTTCCCTGATGCGCTTGCGAAACGCGCTCTTGTCAACGAGCCGCCCGAGCAGAATCTGATACACACGCTGCAGTTCAGAAAGCGTGAATTCTTCTGGCAGCAAGTGCGCAGGCAGGGAAGTGTATTCCACCTTGTTGCGCAGGCGCTGGACTGCAACATCGAGTATCTGCGCATGATCAAAGGCCAGCTTGGGCAAGCCCTCGTCCGATTCAACCGGGCACCAGCGCACCGCATCGGCATTGCCACCATGGCTGAGCGTGATGCGGTCAGAAGAAATCAGGGCAAAATATGCAAAGGTAGTAGACCAGCCACGCGGATCACGGCTACGGCTGCCAAAACCCTGCAATTGCTCAAGATAAGGCGCTTCCACTCCAGTTTTTTCCTTGAGCTTGCGCAGGGCCGCGCCATCAAGATCGACATCATTGTGGATATCAATAAAGCCACCAGGCAAACTCCATTGCCCCTTGCAAGGATGATCACCCCGCTTGACCAGCAAGACTTGCAAGACCTGATCCCGAATCGTAAAAATCACCAGATCTACACTGGTCAAAGGAACATCGTAGTCATGAATGTTGTAGTTCCGCAGAAAATCCTTTTCGCTTTGCTTAGCAGTCGCCATGCTTGTCCCCTGAGTGTTCAATGCTCCCATTGTAAGCGATAGCTGGATTTAGTACAAATTAACAACTAACTTAGTAAAAATAGACAACAAAGTTAGTTGCATTTAACAATTAAGTATTCTATAGTGGATATAAATGGAGCACATTTCATCAATACCTCCGAAAAACCGTAGGCTTGGCTTAATCATTGACACTAAAAAGGAATAGCAGATGGCATCCAGGCCTGTTTTTTCACCAAACCTGAATGGAAAACTGTTGGTTACCACATGCAAAATTGATTTTCAATGGTTTCCAGGAATGGCGAAAGTTCAATCGCAAAAGTCTATTGCATCACTACATGAGGCAGCAAAAAAGGAATTGAATTTGAGTAAAATTCTCGACATTTCCAGCAAATCACCGGACGAACTCGGCGTAAAGCTTAGTGCATTTAATCTGATGATGAAGACAGAAAAGTATGGCCAGGAATTCAGTCTTGAATGTGCTTTTCAATCCAGTAAAGTCTTTGAACGTGGCGGTCCTTTTGTAGATTTACTCAATGCAAAATCCATTGATGCAAAACGAGACGAGAGATTAAATGAACATGGACGTCTGGTTAAATTTCGATTTTTTAATAGCGAGTGGGAATTGGAACCAAAAACAGCATTTTATGACTGGCTTTACATCAATGCTCTTCATAAAAAACCTGAACTGGCTGAACAAGTGCTAACTTATCAAGCGTTCTCAGACATTGCATTCAATCCTGAGCGTTCAATTAATTGTCAGGCTTATGCGGCGGCGCTTTATGTATCCCTATCAGCAAGAGGATTGCTTAAAGATGACATAATTCAAGATCAAAAAAAATATCTTTCAGCCCTCAGAGCACTAGACGTCGGTAATGACCGCACTTGAACTATTTATCTTACCAGAACAGGAAACGAAGAAATGCCAGGATTGATACTGGCTCAACAAAGCGAGTATAAAAATGGAACTTAATAACTACGGTGCAGGCGTATTCGGCATCAAAAATTTTATCACTGAAGAAGAATGCGAACGCATGATCTTTACCAGTGAACAAATGGGCTATGAAGAAGCCATGATACAAACTGGCACGGGCATGCGCATGTATAAGGATGTGCGCAATAATGACCGCGTCATCTTTGATGACAAACCTCTGGCTGCGGCTATCTTTGAAAGAGCAAAACTATTCCTGCCCGCGGAATTGAAGGAATGGACTTTGCTGGGTTTGAATGAACGCTTTCGTTTCTACCGCTATGAGCCTGGTCAATACTTCAAATGGCATAAGGATGGAAACTATGCTCGCACAGAAGATGAAGTCAGCTTTTTAACCATTCTGATTTATCTCAATGACGACTACACTGGCGGCAGCACTTCATTTCGCTGGGAAACCATACAGCCAGAAAAAGGCATGGCGCTGGTTTTCCCGCACATGATGCTGCACCAGGGTGCCCCTGTGGAAAGCGGCGTCAAATATGTCTTGCGTACGGATGTGATGTACAAGAAGATAGCGAATTCCCAGTAAGCGGCGTTGAGAAGCTCTCTGGGCACTTTCATTCTTTTGGTACCGGGGATTTGCAAAGTATGTTTAGTCGATACAGCATTACACTTTTTATTGGACTTGTTTTTCTTTTTCAAGCCTTGTCATTTGCCGACACAATTGAAACGGCAAATTTATCGCGCTTAAAGAGCCTGAAAGAGCAGGAATTCAAACTGCAAGAAGCTGAAGCAAAGACTTACCGTGATGAAAAAGTCAAACGCGTGGTAATGACATCAGTGCATCGCACTTTAGGCCAGACACGCGCAACGGCTGGTGATGTTGATGGCGCGATTGCAGCATTTAATCGCATGCCAGTTGAAGATGTGGCAGCGACACTGAGCGAATTCGATAGTATCAATAAAGCGAGTGTTGAAGACGCCATTGCCGCCATCGTCCGGGAAGCAAAAAAAACTCAAATAGTTATTCTGAATGAAGCGCACCATGTGCCCATGCACAGGGCTTTTGCAATGAAACTGGCGCGGGAACTAAAGAAAACAGGTTATAGCTACCTGGCATGCGAAGCCTTCAATTTGTACGACGACTTCCCTTTGCAAAAACAATACGTCAGCGAAAAAACAGGGACTCTCACCAAAGAAAGCACCTACGCCAATTTCTTGCGCGATACGATGCGGGAACAATGGCAATTTGTGAGCTATGAGCCAGTCGATGGGCCACGTGAATCAGGTATGGCGAAGAACCTGGTGCAAAAAATCTTCAGGCAAGACCCGAAAGCAAAAGTCTTTATCTATGTAGGTTATAGCCACGCCTATGAATTTCCTGTGTCTGAAACAGATGATGATAAATCCAAAATGGCGGCGCAATTAAAAAGGCTGACAGGGATCAATCCGCTGACGATAGACCAGACGGCAATGTATAACCATGTTGATTCAACACGGCAAAGCAAATTGTATATAGCTGCCCTTGGCAGGATGGCGCAGGAAAAGCCTTATGTTCTCAAATCAGCTACCCAACACTACCTGAAGCTGGGTATCGACAATAAGCTCGTCGATATGCAAGTCATTTACCCTGCATATTCCACCAGCCCCGCAACTGGCAGGGCCGGTTGGCTGGCTACGCTGGCGGGTTTTACACCCAAGGATATTCCAAAAGAATTGCTACCGGCCACAGGGCGACGCCTGATCTATGCCTTTCACAAGCAAGAACCTGCAGATGGCATGCCTGCCGATGTAGTGATGGTACAAGCAGGCAAAACGCCGCCTAAATTAATGCTGCCACCGGGCGAGTTCCGGTTTGCTTTTGAAGATTAAATCATCCCAGAGGGGTAACCAACATCAAGATTTTTTCTTAAAGTGGCCGATCGTCTTATTCCGCTCACTGAGATCAAACTGATACAGACCAAACAGGCCTTGACGAACTTTCACAGTCACTACCTCATCAATATCTTTGCAGCATCAGTAATTCCTGGCACAGTAGGGATATTCAACCACGGGAAGATTCTTGTCTTCAGGCAGCAAATTCAGGCAACTTGCATCACGGTGATATCTGGCTTCCAGCAGAGGACCACCTACCAGTTGATTAATGCGAATACCGCCTACATAGCTGGCAACGCCAAACACCAGCCCGCTCAAGATCGCCAAGCCAATGATATTGCTACGCGGCATGAATTTGCGTTTGCTTGCCTTAAACATCAATCCAGCCAATACGACTGCAAAAGTCACACCAAAAACAATATGTGGCAAAAAATAACGGAGGTTAAAGAAGGCATATTCTTCTTGTTGCAGCATCGTATCGACGAAGCTGTAGGCGATCAAAATTGCAATCCCAAACAATAATTTTTTTGTTGCGGGGTGTTTCGTCAAGTCGAAACCTGCCTCTACAAGCTGACTATTGGTAGGGTATTTCTCAAAGACTTTTAGTTCACGAAAAACTGTCAACAAGTCTGGGGAAGCATTCCCACTATTCAAATTATCGCTAGTATTTTGCAATTGCCAATCTTCAAACCTGATATTCAACAAACCTGTTCCAGATTTGGGGCGTAACTGGATAAGCTGAAAATGTTCTGCATACGTTGCATCTTTGAGTTCAGTCCAAGGTATATCTTTTTCAAAAACACCAAGAATAGCCCATCTACTCTTTGGCGGTAATTTAAAACGCACACCCGCATCGTCTATGTACAAACTGCCGGAACGATAAAAAATTTTTGCCACATCATCGAAGACGATCAGTGCTATAAGAACAAGGACAAATGCCGGAGAAAATGACGAATCTGCCAGAATGCGAATGAGCATTTCCGGTTTTAGCAACTTCTCATACAACATCCAAAGGAAAAAAACGATAAAAGGAAACACTAAAAGCGTAGCGAACAACAAACGCTTTACCCAGCTATGCTTAGCTTGCTTCTGGACGAATACATAACTAGCTGGCATGATTTATATACTGTTCTATCGTTGAAAATTTACATTCGAACCAAAAGCTTCCGTATGTGGTGGCACAGATATCTGTCTAAAAATTCTGCATTTCAAGGGCAGGCATTTGATACAAATAAAATAACAGCCAGCATCAAGACTTTTGCCTATAGCCTTGAATCGCCTGCGTATGCTCTCTGAGATCAAACTGATACAAACCAAACAGCCCCTTGCGCACCTTGACGACCAAGACTTCATCAACACTCCTACTGCACCAGTAGTCCTTGGTCATGTGGGTGTATTCAACAACAGGAAGGCTGGTATCTTCAGGTAACAAATTCTCGCAACTTGCATCGCGATGATATGTTGCTTCCAGCAATGGTCCACCTGCGAGTTGGTTGATACGAATACCAGCGACATAACTGGCAATACCAAATGCAATCCCGCCCATCACGGCCAGAACCCCGATGATCCCTGATGGTATGAAGTCACGACTACGCGCCTTTAACAAGCAATAAACCAGAATTAACGTCACTGACGAGCCTGAAATGATATGCGGCAAACAATATTCAAGATTAAAAAAAGCATAACCCTCATGCTGAAGCATCGCGTCCAGGAAACCGTATACGACCAATCCAGCCATTCCTAGCAACACCTTCTTGGTTGCAGGGTGCTTCATCAAATCAAAGTCACTTGCCTCAAGCCGACTATTCTTTGGAAATTTTTCAAAAATCCCAAGTTCACGAAAAACCTTCATGACATCGGACTCTGCATCACCGCCAGTCAAATTCCCATTCGTGTTTTGTAACTGCCAATCTTGAACTCTGATACTAAAGGGACGTGCAGCGTAATTTGGACGTAACTGAATGATCTTAAAGCTTGCCATATAGGTGGCGTCTTTCAGTTCACTCCAAAGGAGCTCTCTTTCAAGAAAACTCAGAGTTGCCAGGCCACTATCTGGTGGAAGCTTTAGGCGCACCCCGGAGTCATCAATATATAGCCTGGCAGAACGGTTAAACTTATGGATGGCAAAATTTGACACTATCATAACTACGAAGACAATGAAATGAAGCCAGGGAAATGACTGCGCAGATACGAGCTTTTTAAAATCTGCTAACTTGAGTAAATCCCAATACACCATCCAAAAAATCACTGCCAGTATGCTTAAGAAAAGCGTGGAGAGCAGTAAATACTCAATTGAGGAGTATCGGTGCTTCTTCCAGGCAAATACACGAGTTTCAGGTACATTTAGCATAATATCCATCTACTGAAATCCACATTCAAATTAGCAATGAACGCATGATGCCAGAGATAGATACTTTCCTCAAATTTAATTCATTTTTGATAACGTGAACGCAGCAATTTCATCATCGCCACATTCAATTCCCAGGCATCTGATACGACCTGATTTGTGTAAGGCAGGCTTTGCGTATAAGGTGATGGTCCAAACTCTGGTGTCAACGTGATCTGCTGTTTGCCTGACGCACGCTGCTGGCTGATGATGGCATCCCACCAGGACAGATGTTGTTTCAAGGCCGCTGCATGTTCAGGTGCGCGGAAATCATTGACTTGCGGCCCCTGACTATGGCCGACGCGGGCATGGATGTGGCGTACATGAGGGAATACTTTTTCCAGCATATGCGCCTGGTCTTCAAGCAGGGATTCACAGGCGCAGCACCAGTGTGAGAGGTCTGCATTCAAGGCCAGTTGCGAGCGCTGCTCAAGATAAGGCAAGAGCAACATGGGATGCCCACTGAAGCGACTGCGGTGGATTTCATGAACGATGGCGACACCGGTGTCAGCGGATATCTCGTCTGCCAGATCCAGCAATTCATTATTTTGCGCCTGGCTGTAAAAGTCTTTGCCAGTATGGGTATTCACGAACAGGGGTTTTGCCGCGCAGGCATTGCGCAGCAAGTCACCCAGTGCTTGCTTGTGCGCGGCAAAATCACTGTGAAAAACAGTCTCCCATTGCTGGGCGATTAGCTTAAGCCCTGCACAGTCAATTGCGCTAGTCCAGGCATCACGTTCAGCCACGTCCATGGGCAAAGACATTTCTATGCCATCAAAACCAGCTTCCAGCACCTTGCCAATAAAAACTTCACGGCTCAGGTGAGCACTGCCCCAGTGCGGGGCGAAGATCAATAATTCTAATTTCATCATGGGCTACTCAAACAAAACCACAGACAGGGAAACTGGCATCGCGCTGTATCCAGTTTTGTGGCGAATAATTGGTCGTTCCATCCGTCACATGCAGGGTGTAGGCATGGCGAGAGACTGCCGAGCGATTTGGTGCGCTGTAATGTGGCAACAGGCCATGGAAACATACCAGACTACCAGCCTTGACTTCCAGTGGAATGGCTGTGCTGTCATCTGGCCAGGGCATGCTGTCTAGTTTTTCTACTCTTACATGATCGCCTTCACGCACGAAGCGTTCACGCATGGGTGTGCGATGCCCACCTGGTTCTGCCCACAGGCAACCATTTTCCAGGGTCGCATCTTCCAGCGCAAACCAGAAGGTGGTGACGCTGACGGGATCAGTTTCAAAATAAGTCGCATCCTGGTGCCAGCGCACTTCGCCGCCTATGCCAGGTTGCTTGAAGATGTACATGGACTGATAAATCTGCGGCTTCTGCAAACCCAGTTGTTCCGCGACTTTTGCCAGCGCAGCACCGCGCGAGAATGTACTGAAAACTGGATCAAGATCATGGATGGCATGGCCTATTTTGTTGATGGACAAAGACTTGGCCTGACGCAGATTGCCTTGCTCATCAAAGGCTTCTTCTTCAAAAAAACAGCTGATGTTATTGGCAGAGTTCAAAAAGTAATGATCAACCTTCTTTTCTTGTTCTTTGGTCGTGAAGATGGTTTTAGAGGAAGCTGGATCAAATTCATCGACGATCTTGGCCGCACGCTCGCGCAAGGCGGCGATTTCATCTGCGCTTTTGAAATTTGGGACGATGACATAACCGTCTTGCTGAAACTGTGCAATTTGTTCTGTGCTGAGCATGATGACTCCTGGATGTAAATACGGGGAAGCGAAAAGCAAACACTTGTAGTGAGGTTTTAGCTTGATATGCATCAAGTGTAGCGAACTCTATTTGTAGCGCACAATACCAACAATGGTTGACAGATTGTATCCAAAATGAAGACAATGCTTGAATGGACCAGTTAAAAGCAATGGAAATTTTTGTCGAAGTAGCAAAGCAACGCAGCTTTAGCGCTGCCGGACGGCATCTGGGTATCAGCCGCGCCATGGTTAGCAAGCACATCATGCAACTGGAAGCTGAACTGGGCGCGCGCCTGTTGCACAGATCTACCCGCGAAGTCAGCCTGACCGAACTTGGCCAGGCTTACCTGGAGCCTTGCAGCGCCAGTGTGGAACATGCGCGGCAGGCACGGCTGGTGGTCAGTCAGGCGGGCAATGAGCTGGCCGGTGGCATACGCATACAGGCACCCAGCAGTTTTGGCAGCGAATGGCTGGCCGATGCCCTGGCACGCTTTACCCTGCTCCACCCCATGCTTCAGCCTACCCTGCATGTGGATGACAATCTGCTAGACCCGTTCAAGCATGGCTTTGACCTCAGCATACGGGTAGGTGGCATACCTGACAGCCCCGGCTTGCATGCACGCAGACTGGCCCCTTGCCGCGGCCTGCTCTGCGCCAGCCCGGCTTATCTGGCAAAGCATGACATGCCAGCACACCCGACAGAATTGAACCGGCACCGCTGCCTGCACTTCAGCCATCTTACCCAGGGTAATACCTGGCATTTTGAACGGGACGGTGAAACCCTGGCGGTCGATATCACACCCGGCTTTGCCTCAAACAATGGCAAGGTCTTGCACCAGGCAGCCCTGCGCGGGCTGGGGATAGTGTATGACACGACTTTTCTGGCATGGCGTGATTTACTCGAAGGTCGGCTGATCACTGTCTTGCCAGACTGGAACTTGCCTTTGAATGACTTTACCGCGCTTTACCCGGCTACCCGCAAGGTCAGCGCCAAGGTGAGGGCGCTGATTGATTTTCTGGTGGAAGAGTATCAGCCTGTGCCGGAATGGGACAAGGAGTTGATAGCAGCAAAACTGATCTGAGATTCAATCTGAGATTCAGGCAGTAATCTCTTGTACCAACTTACCCAGAGTTTTAATACCCTGCTCCATCTCCCGCCCCCAGGGTCGCCCTATATTCATGCGCAGATAATTTGCATACTTTCCAGAACCAGAAAAAAGGCTGCCAGGTGTAAACGCTATGCCTTTGGCGACTGCCTGACGCAGCAAAGCCAGGCTATCCACATGTTCAGGTAATTCCAGCCATAACCACCAGCCACCAGCGGGGCTGATGACTTGCGTACCCAGTGGAAAATAACGTGTTATGGCAGCAGTCGCCAACGGGATATTCGCCGCCAGACGTTCGCGCAATTTGCGCAAATGTGAAGGCAAGGCACCCGACTGTATAAACTCGGCCAATACCGCCTGTTCAAACAAGGGCGTGATCAAGGAGGCGCTAAGCTTTAAAGAATTGATCCTGGCCTGATAACGCCCTCCTGCGATCCAGCCTATGCGAAATGCCGGGGCCAGACTTTTGCTGCAAGAGCCGCAATAAATCACCCTGCCCTGTTTATCCCAGGCCTTGATGGCTTGTGGTCTCTCCTGCTGATGCGAAAGGTCGCCAAAAACATCGTCTTCTATCAAGGCCAGGTCATATTGTTCAGCCAGACGCAGCAGGCGCTTCTTGTTTTTCTCCGGCATGGCGCAACCCAGGGGATTCTGGAAATTGGGCATGGCGACGACGGCGCGTACTGTGCCCTGATGTTCGAGCGCATATTCCAGTGCTTCCAGGCTGATGCCCTGGCCTGGCACGCAGGGAATTTCTATGGCCTTGATGCCGAGATTTTCCAGCATTTGCAGCAAGCCAAAATACACGGGAGATTCAACGATGACGGCATCGCCCGGCTGGGCTACAGCCCGCAAGGCCACGCTCAGAGCTTCAGTACTGCCATTGGTGATGAGCAAATCGTTGGCCTGCAAATCCATGCCTGCGTTTTTCAGCCAGTGTATGAGGCTGGTTTTCAGGGCTGGCAAACCCGTGCCGCCGGGATAAACACCTATCAGCATCGGGTCTTGCCGCAGCAAGCGCTGGGCGATTTTGGCCAGGGCTTCACAGGGATACCATTCTGGCGCAGCACTGGCCAAATGCAAGCCCAGGTGCAGGGGTTGCGCCGTCAGTGAATACAGTTCAGTCATCCTGTGCTGCAGGGAAATGAGCTTGTCGTACTCAACTGCCGGTGCTGCCTGACTGCTTTTTTTCTGTGTAACTGTGCATGTCGCTTGCCTGGCTTTCCAGTCTGCGACGTACATGCCAGACTTGTTGCGCGCTTCTACCAGTCCCTGGCTTTCCAGATAACGAAAACAGCGTATCGCAGTTGAAACACTGACATTATGCGTCTCTGCAATCAGGCGCACCGATGGTAGCCGCTCCCCTACCTGATAGCGGCTGGCCCGGATATCTGCACCGATGGCGTCGGCCAGTTGCCTGTAACTGTGCTGCATAACAGATATCTTGAATGTGAATCTGTATAGCATAAGACAGATCAACACTGTAAGTAAATGCCAGCCTGCACTGAACTAGACTAGGCGCATGAATACACCACACTCTACCCCTCTCCTTGCCCCGGAAAATGCCATCAAGCCGGGTTTTGCCGCCACAGCGGCTGATTTTTTTCCTACCGTGCTGGCCGGGTTAATTGCCGTCCTGATCTCGTATGCCGGGCCCATGCTGCTGGTCTTGCAGGCAGCACAAAGCGCAAAACTCACGACTGCGCAGACCAGTTCATGGATATGGGCGATTTCCATAGGGTCTGGTCTGGTGGGTGTCTGGATGAGCTGGCGGCACAAGATACCGGTGATCTGTGCCTGGAACACGCCGGGTGCCGCCTTGCTAGTGACTGGTCTGGCCACTGTGCCTTATCACCAGGCCATAGGTGCCTACCTGGTCGCGGCGGCAGCGATATGGCTGATAGGCGTTACCGGAATCTTTGAAAAACTGATGGGAAAAATACCCAGGAGCCTGTGTGCGGCTATGCTGGCGGGTATCCTGTTTCGCTTTGGCGTCGATGTATTTGCCAATGCCCGCAGCGAGGTGGCAGGTGCACCCTGGCTGGTGACTGCCATGTTTGCGGCTTACCTGATATTCAAGCGCCGCAGCGCCCGCTATGCCATCGTCCTGACCTTGCTGAGTGGTGTCATGCTCTGGAGTGTTCTGGGCTGGGGTGACAGCAATCAGGGTCAGGCTATTGCGGTGCAACTGGGTTTGACGATGCCGGTCTGGACAGCGCCTGAATTTTCTTTAAGCGCCATCATCAGTCTGGGCTTGCCATTGGCGCTGTTATGCCTGACTGGCCAGCAAGTACCGGGCGTGGCTGTCATGCGCGCTGCGGGTTACGAACAGGCGCCAACCAGCAAGCTGGTCAGTGCTACCGGTTTTGTCAGTATATTGCTGGCACCATTTGGCTCACATGGTGTCAACCTGGCGGCGATTACTGCAGCGATTTGCACAGGCCCAGAAGCGCACCAGCAACCAGAAAAACGCTGGGTTGCCGGTGTAGCCTGCGGTGGATTTTATTTATTGATAGGTAGCTTTGCAGGTTCCCTGACTGCCCTGTTCCTGCATTTGCCACATGCACTGGTCACCACGGTGGCTGGTCTGGCGCTGCTGGGTGCAATTCAGAATGGACTGGTGAATGCGATGCAGGAAACGACGGAACGTGAAGCTGCACTGATCACCTTTATCGTCACGGCATCGAATATCAGTTTGCTGGGCCTGGGTTCTGCCTGCTGGGGCATAGTCCTGGGCGTTATCAGCTATTACCTGCTGCGGGTAAAGTCCAAATAAGGCACCGGACTTATTCGCTACACTTATTCGCTGAACTTACTGACAAAGGTCGCAACACCATCCCAGTCAGCAGCTAGCGGGTTTTGCCGGTAGTGAGCAATTCGCTCAAGAAAGACCTGGGCAGCCAGGTCTTCTGCACGGACTTCAAGATATGATCGGAAAGATTTTTCGGCAACATCCCAATGCTGCGTGCGGAAATCATCGAGTGCCTGGTGCCAGAGTTCCAGCATGGCAGACTGTGCATCGTCTAAGCCCGTAGCGATGGCAATAGGTTCAAAAATGGAGATGGGCCTGGTCTTGCCTTTGACCCTGACCCTGTCCAGTTCACGATAAGCAAATTCTGGTGCAGCAGTTTTTGTCGCCTCACCAACCACGATGCCTACCCCATAAGCCTTGGTAATTCCTTCCAGGCGTGAAGACAGGTTCACCGCATCACCCATAACGGTATAAGCCAGCCTGATCTTGGAACCCATGTCACCGACGCGCACTTCACCGGTATTCAAGCCCACTCCTATCTTCAGCGCTGGCCAGCCGCGCTTGACAAAGTCTGCACTCAGGCCTTGCGCGATGGTCTGCATTTTCAATGCGCTGGCCACGGCAAGCCTTGCATGGTCGTCCAGACGCACGGGTGCACCCCAAAAAGCCATGACGCAGTCACCTATGTATTTATCGAGCGTGCCGCGATTGCCGCGTATTTCTTCTGACATCGCGGTCAGGTAGATGTTGATATATTCTCGCAAGTCCGCAGCACTCATGCTTTCGGAAATAGTCGTGAAACCACGCACGTCGGAGAACATCACAGTCAGCTCACGAATTTCACCTTCCATGGTATAGCTGTCAGGCTCCTCTGCCATGACGGCAACCAGTTCAGGTGCGACATATTCACCGAAACGTCTGACCACACCGCGCAGTTTTCTGGATTCAACCAGATAACCCCATGCGAGGTTAAAGACGAACAAGGCAGATATCAACAACAGTGCAGACGCGAGTGGCAGTACCAGATTAAAGGACTGGTACATCCAGTAATTGAAACTAATAACAGCGATATAAGTGAGCGAAGTAAAGAAGATGGCCGCCAGCGCCTTGAATCTGGTCAATGCAAATGTCAACAGCAATCCCAATAAGATAATCTGCATCACTTCAAATGCACGGCTGGTATCCGGTCGCTGTTTGAAGTCACCGTCGAGTATCGAAGCAATCACATTGGCATGCATCTCCACTCCGGGAAAATCCAGGCCCACAGGTGCTGTACGCAAATCCTTCAAACCTGCAGATGTCGTACCTATCAGGATAATTTTATTCGCCAGCTTGTTTTCGGGCAGATTTTTCTTTAGCACATCGGCGGCGGACACATAGACAAAGCCACCACCGCGCGGGCCACCCTTGCTCTTGTACTGTATCAATGCAGTTAGCAGAGGCTCTAAAGGAACGGTGAGATTAGGAGAAGAATTGAGTTTGATTGCTTCGATACTGCCATATTCATTCAAATAACTTTGGGAATTCACACCATCCGACTGCAGGAAAACTGGTTTCACTTTACTGGCATTGAGTGCGACTCTGGCTGTGGCCAGGGAAAGCGATTCGTAGTAGCCGGTTCCGAATTTTGCCAGCAAAGGTATACGACGAATGACACCATCAGAATCAGGAGACGGATTAAAGAAGCCACCTGCGATAGCCGCTCTTTGCAGGACAGGAAGATTGCTTGTGTACTTGGTATACAGAGCTGATTCAAGGTGGCGGCCACCAAGCTCTGCATCGGTAAAGGCCGGATTGGGCAATAAGCCTTTGGAGAGATCATCAAGCTCATTTGACAAAGCGAAACCAAGTACGATGGGGCGTCCATTCAAAGTTTTCGCCAAACGATCATCGAAATTCAGTTGCGTCCTAAGACCGCCCATTTGATTCAGAAAGTGTTGATCATCTTTTAGTTCCTTCTTTGCCAGGTCTTCCAAAACATCCAGCCCGGAACTGCCATCAGGTTCAGGAAAAACGGCGTCTACGCCCACGGCCCTGACATGATAATCATCTGTCAGTCTTTCCAACAAACTTGCCAGAGTGTTGCGCTTCCATGGCCATTGCCCATATTCCTTGAGGCTTTTTTCATCAATATTGACGATGACGATGTCATTGTTGAGCCTGGTAGGCTGCACACGCATGCGCATGTCATAGATAAAATTATCGACTCTGTCGACCAGGGTCACGGGGAAGATGGCATTTGCCTGCAACACCGCGACAAAGGTCAAGGCCAGACAGGCCAGCCAACGCACCATTTTATTGAGATGCCTACGCAAGTTACCTCCCATATGACTTTTGTATCAAGCGCAGATATTGATGAAGCTAATTCCCGTCAGAAGCAAGCGCGAGTTAGCTCAAGTATCGCTACGCCTTGTAACCTGGCACCTTGCTCAGATCGACATCATCAATCTGACTCTTGTCCATGAATCGCTCGGCATAAGTCAGATAAACTTTTTTCCTGACGAAGATATTGAACAAGTCTGGATCAATATGGCCATTCAGTGCAAAGCTGCCCAGGATGTGCAGTGATTCTGTCAGGGTCTTGCCATCCTTGTAAGGGCGGTCTTTTGCAGTCAGCGCTTCAAAGATGTCGGCTATCGCCATGATCTTGGCTTGCACAGACATTTGCTCACCGCGCAGGCCACGTGGGTAACCTTTTCCGTCCATACGTTCATGATGGCCGCCAGCGTATTCAGGCACATTCTGCAAATGCTTGGGCCAGGGCAAGGCTTCCAGCATCTTGATGGTGGTGGAAATATGGTTATTGATGATAGCGCGCTCTTGCGCATTCAGAGTACCTGCGCGCACTGACAGGTTTTCGACCTCATTCGCACTCAGGAAAGGCTGCACGTCACCATCAGCATCGGTCCATTGCCATGTAGCGATATCGGCCACGCGCTGCAAGTCTTCCGGGCTGGTTCTTTCTGAACCTATATTCAATTTGCGTAAAAAATTTCTGGCATCTTCAATTTTAGCCAACTCTGCCTGCAAGCCTTGCTCCAGTTCGGCGATCAGATTTTCATTGTTGATGCTGGCCTGGTATAAAGCGCACTTACTCTTCCAAACCCTGATCTCTGCATCTCGCTTCAGAACTTCAAAACGGGTATCGAGCAATTGTATCCGGTCAAAAATGGTTTCCAGCTTGGTGGATTTTTCTACGACATGCACAGGGGTCGAAATCTTGCCGCAGTCATGCAGGATGCCAGCCATCCACAATTCCTTGCGGTCTTTGTCGGTCATGGAAAAATGGGCGAGCGGTCCTTCACGGGTTTCATGCACTGCATTGGCCAGCAACATGGTCAGTTCTGGCACATGCTGGCAATGCCTGCCAGTGTGTGGTGATTTTTCATCGATGCCAATATTGATCAAATGTACCAGCGAGACGAACAGGTTTTCAAGTTGCGATATCAATTGCTGGTTGGTCAGGGCGATGGCAGCCTGTGAAGCCAGTGCTTCGATGAATCGCTGGTCAGTTTCGCTAAACGGGCGGGGCTCACCATTTTCTGGGTCGGTAGCATTGATGAGTTGCAGCACACCTATCAGCTCCCCTTCATGATCATGCATGGGCACGGTCAGCAGGGATTTGGTCTTGTAATTAAATTGCTGGTCAAAATTGCGGGTGCCGGAAAAATTAAATACACCGACGGTATATACATCCTGGATATTCACGGACAGTTTGTAGTTGGCAGCATATGCTGCCACTGCATTCAAATTCTTATTGCCGTTCGTGTCGATCAGGGGAATATTGGGTATATCAACTGTCTGCCCCTTGACCCCACCCTGGTACATATTCAGGGTGTCATTCAAAGAGATATTGAAGCACAGGCTTTGTTTGTCATGGCTAGTGCGGTATAAAGTGCCACCGTCGGCATAAGTAATACTTTTTGCCGAACGCAGTATGTTTTCCAGCAATAAAGGTGTGTCGTGATTATTGCTCAGTTCCAGACTAAGCTCGGTCAGCTTTTCCAGTCTTTGTGCAATTTCGCTACTGCTTAGTGCAGTCATAGTCACCTTCTCCAGATCGTTCCAAATATATGCTAAGCCGCCTCGTTTCATCACTGCGCCAGTTTGCGTGCGCAACATGAACAGTGTATGACTTCAGATGCTGAATTTCAAAATTTGAACTGCTCACCCGTTTGCAGGGCTTTAAAAATCCTGTACTTGCTCTGCCCCAGTTCCGCCATGATTTGCGCTTCTTGCCCTGGTTTCAGATGATAGATGAAAAACCCGACATGAGCCGGCACGGTGGCTATGTCATCCATCAATGAAGCCGGACAAAAGTGCTTGGAAATCAAGGCCAGCTCTGCCTCTGCATTGGGGAAGGAGCAATCAACAATAACCATGTCCAGACCAGGCTGCCTGCCAATGTCTTGCCATAATGCTGGCGTGCTTGCCATGTCACCAGTGAACAAGAAACCCCTGCCTCCTGCCCGTACCCAGTAGCCAACAGAACCAGGAGTGTGATTCACTGCATGCGAAGTAATCGTTCTGCTGCCCAATGTCAGGCTGCTACCTGCTGGCATTTCATGATATTGCATGGACGGCTGCTCTGCATTGGGCAAGGTATTGAAATCTGGCCAGATGATCCAGTTGAACACATGTGTCTTCAAGGCATGCAAGACTTCTGCCGTGGCATGTACCGTGACAGGTTTGCTGCGCTTGCCAAACACTGCATCCATGAGCAAAGCCAGGCCCGCAACATGGTCGAGATGACTATGGCTGATAAAAACGTGATCTATAGACGCTAATTGCTCCAGGCTGAGCAGCGACAAGCCTGTGCCTGCGTCCAGCAGGACATCGTCATCAATTAACATGCTGGTTGTGTAGGGTCCGCTACCACCGATGCCGCCTGCACAACCAAGAATTTGTAAGTTCATAAATACAGAAATAGTGCGCCGCTGAAAAGCCAGGGCTTTGTTATCTTTAGATCAATACCTTGCAGGCATAAATCTCAGGACTAGCTTACCATTTTCTCCAGAAACACGAGCCTTCTTCGCATGCATGTCTCCTGAAGATAGGCTAAATTGCAGCTTTGCGCTATAAAGAGTTGACTATCTGGTCAGACATTCAATTTCCATGATACATTTTTGTAAAAATTGACTCAAGAGAACACTAATTTACAGTATCTTGCAATCACTCCACCGCTTTAGTTGAGAATAAGCTGATAATTACTGTGTGAGACACGCAACGGCTCAAGGAAAAAGAATCGTGGTAACTGCTCAAGTCGCAAATTCTTCCAAAGAAAACCTCGATCACAGGCTGCAATTTTTTAAAAACTTGCAAGCCTTGACGAATAAAATCCATGGTGCCGATGCATTGGACCAGATCATGTTGGACGTCTCGCCGGACATTTGCAATCTGTTCGAATGTGACCGCCTGACTATCTACGTGGTCGCTCAAGATAAAATCACTCTGATTTCCAAAATCAAGACTGGTCTGAACTCGTTCAAAGACTTGCGCTTATCGATTTCTGACCAAAGTATTGCTGGCCATGTCGCCCTGACCAAGACCATGATCAGCCTGCACGACGTCTATGATGATGAAGAGTTGCGCTCGCACTCCCCCACCTTGAAGTTCCAGCGGGCGGTCGATCAGCGCACTGGATACCGCACCAAGCAAATGCTGGTAGCGCCGATCATTGATGCGCACAGCAAGGAATTGCTGGGTGTCGTTCAATTTATCAATCATCGCCTCGGCAATGCCTTTAATGCCATCGCTGCGGAAGGTGTACAAGCCCTGTGCGAAACCCTTGCTGTTGCGTTTTCACAAAAAAGCAAGGTGTTGCCTACCAACACTCCACGCACCAAATTTGATTTCCTGGTCTCCGAAGCCATACTCTCTGCTCCTGAACTGGAACTGGCTGTCCGCTCGGCACGCCGCAATCTGCTGGACCTGGAAGATGTGTTGATAGATGAATTCAAGGTACAGCGCAGCATACTTGGACAAGCCTTGTCCAAGTATTTCAATGTGCCATATGAAGAATATAAGCCTGAGCGCATCATCCCGATTGACCTGGTCAAAAGACTTAAGCGCCAATATGTGGAACAAAATTCCTGGCTGCCCATCATGGAAGACCAGAATGGATTGACAGTCTTGGCGATAGACCCGGAACATACCAATACCACCCATGTCGTCAACCATGTCTTTGCCACTTCAAAAATCCATTACCGGGTCACCACCAAGAAAGAATTCCGCCAGACCATAGATCAGTTCTTTGGTAGTGCCAGCGACGGCGGTTCTGTCGATGAACTGCTGTCTGGCATGGAAGACGAAGATGAAGAACATGCTGGCCAGGCCGTCGTCGAGGTATCGGCTGCGGTTGAAAACGAGTTGGTCAAACTGATCAACAAAATCATCATCGACGCCTATCAGCAAGGTGCTTCTGACATCCATATAGAACCGCGACCAGGCAAAGAGAAAACCCTGATACGTTTCCGCAAGGATGGTACCTTGTCGCCCTACATCGAAATACCGGCAAGTTACCGCAGCGCGCTGCTGGCACGTATCAAGATTATGTGTGACCTGGATATTTCTGAACGCCGCAAACCCCAGGATGGCAAGATCAAGTTCAAGAAATATGGGCCCTTTGATATAGAGCTGCGTGTTGCCACCATCCCCTCTTCGGGCGGCATGGAAGATGTCGTTATGCGTATTCTGGCAGCAGGTGAACCTATTCCCATCGATAAACTGGGTGTGTTGCCCTACAACCTGGAACGCCTGAAAAATGTGGTCAGCAAACCCTATGGCCTGTTCTTTGTCTGCGGCCCTACTGGTTCAGGCAAGACCACCACCCTGCACTCAGTATTAAGCCATTTAAACACGCCAGAGACCAAGATCTGGACGGCAGAAGATCCGGTGGAAATCACCCAGAAAGGTTTGCGCCAGGTACAGGTCAACCGCAAGGCTGGCATGGACTTTGCCACTGTCATGCGGGCGTTTTTGAGGGCTGACCCTGACATCATCATGGTCGGTGAAATGCGCGACAAGGAAACAGTGTCTATCGGTCTGGAAGCTTCACTGACAGGTCACTTGGTGTTCGCCACCCTGCATACCAATAGCGCGCCAGAATCCATCGTCCGCTTGCTCGACATGGGTATGGACCCTTTCAATTTTGCGGATGCCTTGCTCGGCATCCTGGCCCAACGCCTGACCAAGCGTCTGTGTGGCAAATGCAAACTGGTCTACCATCCTGAGAAAGAAGAAATGGTAGCTTTGCTGGACGAATACTGCCAGGAATTGCTGAATACCGAGCTGTTTCTCAAAAACCCGGTGGAAGCCAAGAAAAAAGTGTTCACAACCTGGCAAAGCCAGTACGCAGACAACACTGGTAAATTCACTCTATACAAAGCGGTAGGCTGTGAACATTGCTCGAAAGGCTATAAAGGCCGGGTCGGTTTACATGAACTCATGGTTGCCAATGACACCATCAAAAAACTCATACAAGACCATGCCCGCGTTTCCGAACTGCTGACTGCCGCGCTGGCAGATGGCATGCTGACCCTGAAAATGGATGGCATAGAAAAAGTCTTGTCGGGGATTACGGATATGAAGCAAATCAGAATAGTCTGCATAAAATAGCATTTCGAAAATTCAGCTAGAATCCTGGTATTTTCTGTACTGTCACGGAGATACGACTCCATGGCAGGATTTTTTTGAAAGCAAACATGAAATATCTGCACACCATGGTGCGCGTCACCGATCTTGAGGCTTCCCTGCGTTTTTACCGAGATGCACTTGGACTGGAACTGGTACACCAGAAAGAATATCCCAAAGGCCGGTTTACCCTGGTGTATCTGGCAGCACCAGGCGACCATGATGCTCAGGTAGAGCTGACCTATAACTGGGATCCAGAAGAATATACCGGCGGCCGCAATTTTGGCCACCTGGCTTACCGCGTCGAAAACATCTACCAGTTATGCCAACGCCTGGCTGATCACGGTGTCACTATCAACCGCCCGCCACGCGATGGGCACATGGCCTTCGTGCGTTCACCCGACAATGTCTCGATAGAATTGCTGCAGCAGGGTGAGCCGCTGGCACCTGCTGAGCCCTGGGCCTCAATGCCAAACACAGGTAGCTGGTAATCAGCCTGTGCATAAAAAAAACGCAGACCCTGGTCTGCGTTTTTTGATTCAATTCTGGTGATCAGAGCGGCGCGCTTCTTTATTCATGGCACGTATCAATACAACCATGGTCACTACGATGACGACTGAAACAACACCCAAAATTCCTGTCCACATAGGCGCATCCTGAATTGATTTAAGAAGTTTCTTTATATCAAGCAAGATTCTTTGCGTCAACTTTGACAATATGCTTTCGAGGAGTTTTAACTATTTCTTTCAATCACTTTACAGCCTTACACATGTCCATGCCTGCGAAAATAAGCAATCAGGCCGCTAGTCGATGTGTCCAAATGCGAATCATAATCCTGGTTACCTAAAATCGCTGGCAAGAGGCGGTTAGCCAGTTGCTTGCCCAGCTCCACACCCCACTGGTCAAATGAGTTGATACCCCAGATCACGCCCTGTACAAACACTTTGTGTTCATATAAAGCCAGCAACATGCCTAACTGAAAAGGATCCAGACTGGGCATGAGTATGGTGGTGGATGGCTGATTGCCCGCAAAGACCTTGTGCGGCAATAGTTTGCCGATATGCACATCACTGAGGCCTGCTTGCGACAATTCGTCACGCGCCTGCGCCTCAGTCTTGCCAAAGGCCAGGGCCGCACTCTGGGCCAGGCAGTTTGCCAGCAGAGGTGCCTGGTGACCTGGCAAGGGATAATCACTGGAAGCTGCCACCACAAAATCGCAGGGGATGAGCCAGCCGCCCTGGTGCAGGAGCTGAAAGAAGGCATGCTGGCCATTCACACCTATCTCCCCCCAGACAATGGGATTGGCGCGGCAAGTGAGGGCTTCACCATCACGACCTACAGTCTTGCCATTCGATTCCATCTCCAACTGTTGTAAAAAGGCAGGCAGATGGCGTATCGATTCGTTATACGGCAAGATGGCCGTGGTTTCTGCCCCGAGAAAATTGGTATTCCAGATCGAGATCAGGGCCAGCAGTACCGGCAAGTTTTTTTCCAGCGGCGCGTTGCAGAAATGCTTGTCCATGGTTTCAGCACCGGCCAGCAGACGCTCAAAACCATTCATGCCTATCGCCAGGGCAACCGACAGACCAACCGCTGACCATAGCGAATAACGACCGCCTACCCAGTCCCAGATTTCCAGAATATTCGCGTCAGGGATGCCGAATTCATGTGCTTTGCCAGGGCTGGAAGTGACTGCAATGAAATGCTTGCTGATGGCCCACTCTTCCATCGCCGCTGCCATCAGCCAGGTACGCGCAGTCTGGGCATTGATGCTGGTTTCTTGCGTAGTAAAAGTTTTTGAGGCAACGATGAACAAGGTAGTGCGCGGGTCCAGCTTTTCCAGCAAGGGGGCCAGGTGGGCACTATCGAGGTTCGAGACATAGTAAAAGGCCAGACCAGGATGCTGGAAGGCCGACAGGGCACGCGTCGCCAGCTTGGGGCCAAGGTCTGAGCCACCTATGCCTATGTTGACCACAGTCTGTATCGCATCACCCTTGAAGCCGCGCCACAAGCCACTGCGTACCCGTTCGACGATGTCACGCATCTGTTTGCGCACTGCCCTGACTTTGGGCATGACATCTTCTGCTTCGTTCGGGAAGGGCGTGAAATCGGTATGTCGCAATGCTGTATGCAAGACGGCGCGGTCTTCACTAATATTGATTTTTTCACCAGCAAACATGCGATCACGCCAGCTTTCCACTTTGGACAGACGCGCCAGGGACATCAGGCTATCCAGCGTTGGCTGGTCTATGCGCTGTTTGGAATAATCCACCAGCAAGCCATCCAGCTCTACCGAAAAATGCCTGAACCTGTCACTATCGGCTGCAAACAAATCACGCAGGTGCTGCTGTTCCAATCTTTGCTGATGAGCCAGCAGAGCTCTCCATTCGGGGGTTAGGGTAATGTTCATATTCTGTCCATGTGGTAATTCTATTACCGCTGATTATAGGCTACTCAATTGTGCATGCAGCCAGCATATTTATTGCTAAAATAAACATTAACCACGTTATTCAGATTTTTGCAGACAAAAAACTCATCTGGAATTATGGTTAACAAAAATTGAAACAGAAAACAACAAGGCACTGAAGCACACGTAACTCCGAGAAACAGGGGAAACCGATGAACATGTTAGACAGACGTGACTTAGGCATCTTGATCGTGGACGATAACGATATCAGTCGTTCCATGCTGCGTCATATCCTCAACAGCGAAGCATTTAATGTAATCGGCGAAGCTTCAAGCGGTGTCATCGCGCTAGACTGGCTTGAAAAAACCATACCCGAGATTGTTTGCCTGGACGTCATGATGCCTGATATCAGTGGTCTGGAAATTCTTGAGCATATCAAGAGTGTGTCACCCGAAACCGTCGTCCTGATGGTCACTGGAAGCAATAACCGGGATACAGTGGTCAAGGCCATCAAGGCCGGGGCCAATGGCTTTATTGTCAAGCCCTTCAACCCCGCCACCCTGCTGCAATCCATGCATTATGCCGTCAACAAATCCCAAAAGCAGTTGAAAACCATGATAGATCGCAGGAAAGCCTGGAAGAACTCCGGGCTAATTTAAGCATCAGGCAGAACGTCCGCTTAACAAGTTTGCCATGGCAACATAGGCGTCCAGGGGGATGGTTTCAGGCCGCAGTTGTGGATCGACACCACAGGCCAGCAAGTCGGCTTCAGACAACAATCCGGCAACGCAATTACGCACTACCTTGCGTCTCTGGGAAAAGGCCTTGGTGACGACTTCTTCCAGTTTCCGGATATCGCAAGGCACGGCGCCCGGCTTGGGTATCATGCGCACGATGGCAGATTCCACCCGCGGAGGCGGGTCAAAGGCTTCTGGCGGCACAATGAACATCAATTCCATGTGATAGCGTACTTGCAGCATGACAGACAGACGGCCATAGGTCTTGCTGCCAGGATCAGCGACCATGCGCTCGACAACTTCTTTTTGCAGCATGAAATGCTGGTCTTCCACCAGCGGCGCTATCTCGGCCAGATGGAATAACAAAGGGCTGGAGATGTTGTAAGGCAAATTTCCTACTACACGCAGCTTTTGACCTTCAGGCACGGGGATGGAGGCAAAATCAAATTGCAGAGCATCGCCCTCATGCACGATGAGTTTTTCTGGCGAGAAGTTTTTCTTCAGGCGGGCCACCAGGTCCCTGTCCAGCTCAACCACATGCAATTGCGTCAAGCCGTCCAGCAACTGGCGTGTCATGGCTGCCAGGCCCGGGCCAATTTCCACCATGGTCTGGCCAGGGCGCGGATTGATGACGCGCGTGATATTGCTCAAGACCAGTTCATCGGTCAGGAAATTCTGGCCAAATCGTTTACGAGGGATATGTTTCATAGTATTGCTTGCTTGTTGACCATGCTGGCGGCACAACGTATAGCCACCAGCATACTGCTGATATCTGCATGACCAGTGCCCTTGGCTGCCAGGTCAAGGGCAGTGCCATGATCGACCGAGGTGCGTATCAATGGGAGACCAAGGGTGATATTCACACCCAGCCCAAAACTCGCATGCTTAAGCACAGGCAAACCCTGATCATGGTACATGGCCAATATACAGTCTGCCTGCTCCAGGTATTTTTGCTGGAACAAAGTATCGGCAGGATAAGGACCGCTGACTTGCATGCCAGCCGCTTGCGCCTTTTTAATGACGGGCGTGATGACTTCGATTTCTTCCATGCCCAGATAACCGTTCTCACCCGCATGCGGGTTCAGGCCCGCTACCAGGATGCGTGGATTTTCTATGCCAAACTTGCTGCGCAAGTCGGCATGGATGATTTCTATGGTTTTCCATAAGTCATCAAATTGTATCGCTTCGGCGACCTTGCGCAGTGGCAGGTGGGTGGTTGCCAGCGCTACCCGCAAAGCTTGCGGCAGTTGCGCATTGGCTTCGCTGGCGAGCATCATGACGACACGGCCAGTATAGGTTTTTTCGGCGAAATACTCAGTATGACCGCTGAAAGAGACACCGGCATCATTGATGGTGCTTTTTTGCAATGGTGCCGTGACAACCGCCTCACACCATTTGCGCTGCACACTTTCAATTGCCACATCCAGAGTCTGTAAAACGGCACGGCCATTACGCGGGTCCAGCTGACCGGCAATGACAAAGGCATTCAAGGGGCAATCAATGATAGTCAGGCGCTCGTTGCCAGAGGCAGGCAGGCCCTGATGACGCAAGGCCTGCAGGGACACGCCCATCATACTGATGGCAGGGTCCAGCTCGGCTGCCAGCATGGACAGATAGGCAGTGTCGCCTATCAACACTGACCTGACTTCATGTCTTAACTGCCAGGCAGCCCGTATCGCAATTTCAGGCCCTATGCCGGCCGGTTCGCCTACGGTTACCGCGATGACCGGCAAACTGGGCTGTGGCATTATTTTTCTTCCAGGCGGAAATCAACATAGGCGCGGTCACGGATTTCGCGCAGCCAGTCTTGCAAGGCTTCATCCGATTTGCGCTCGCGCACGGCCTGGCGGGCAGCCATGCGCTGCCTGTCTTTGGACAACTCATCAGTCTTGCGCTCAGTCACCTGGATCAGATGGACACCAAATTGCGTGACGACAGGCTCACTGATCTGGTTGATGGCCAGTTTATCCATGGCTTGCTCAAATTCTGGCAAAGTCGTATTTGGATACAACCATCCAAGGTCGCCACCTTTGGACGCTGAACCGTCTGCAGAATGCGCCTTCGCCAAGTCTTCAAACGTGGCTTCCTTGGCTTCTATTTTTTTCTTGAAATCCAGCAATTTCTGACGTGCTTCTTCCAGGGTCACAATCTGGCTGACCTTCAGCAAAATATGGCGCGCACGGCTTTGCTGCTCGGCAGCGGCAGCTTTGCTGTCGTTGGCAGCACGTTTACCATTGACCTTGACGATATGAAAACCATTCGGGCTGCGTACGATGTCAGAGTATTCACCAACCTTGACTTTGCTGATGGCATCAACAAACAATTGCGGCAAGCGGTCTTGTTCACGCCAGCCTATGTCGCCGCCTTTCAAGGCTTCTGAGCTATCTGAGTATGTTACTGCAGTTTTGCCAAAGTCAGCGCCAGAGCGCAGTTTACCAATTACTTCTTCAGCGCGCTGGCGACGTGCCGCAATTTGCTCAGCAGAGGCCTTTTCAGGAATGCTGATCAAAATATGTGCCAGATTCAACTCTTGCTTGGCAGTTTTGTTGCTGGCATCTGCCGCCAGGTAATTATCGATTTCTGTTTCAGATACTTGTATTTTGCTGTCGACTTCACGCTCGCGTATGCGCTGCTTGAGGATGTCGTCGCGAATCTCTTCACGGAACTTCGCATAGGAAGTGCCTTCACGCTCGATCTGATTACGGAACTCTTGCAAGGACATTTTGTTTTGCTCAGCCAGACGCAACATGGTACGGTCCAGCATGACATCGTCTACACGCATGCCATTTTCTTTGGCAAGTTGCATTTGGGCGCGGTCAATAATCATGCGTTCCAGCAATTGCTTTTGCAAGGCAGCACGATCAGGCAAAGGCGTACCCTGCTTTTTCAGGCTCATTTCTACTACCCGTATTTGTTCATTCAATTCCTGGCGTGTAATGACTTCATCATTCACAACCACAATGATGCTATTCACCACTTGTGCCGAGCTTTGCGTTTTGGGCGGAACTACAGGGCTGAGTTTGACTTGTGACCAGGCTGTTGCGCTGATGAGCAAACCGGCGGAAACTGCCAGTGCAGTGAATAACTTGGTAAGTAAGTTAGTAAGTAAGTTACTTTGTTTCATTTGCAATAAAGGTCGCATATTGGTCCAAAATCCTGTTAAGCCATTCCCGATATAGAGCTACAAAACGGGCAAAAGTTGCAATATACACGTTCGTTCCCGTTTCACAAACAGCGGGCGCGAACATGGCTATTGTTAATACAGCAAATTATTTTTCACCAGCAACGAGCTAACGCTCGTTACCAGACTGGTAGCCTGAAATATTTTTCCTCAAGGCATCCAGTGGGTTTGCACCGAAGCCCAGTCTGGCCAAGCCATTCAATTCCAGTTGTACCGAGAAACCGGATGTATTACTGATACTGGTGGTGGCAAAGCGTTGCGCGAGAAAGCGCAAGGACCAGCAATCGGCCTTGTATTCAAAGCCAAGCAAACCATCCACCATTTTTTTATCCATCATGGAGTAATTGCTTCTGCCCACCATATACCAGCGGTCTGCCATCGGCCATTGTGCTGACACATCAATCTGTTCCAGACTATTGCGCTGGTAACGATATTCCAGATTCAAGACTTTTTTAGGTGCTGGCTGCCAGTGTATGCCGTAGTTGGCACGTACGGACTGCCTGTCTGTCTGGCTGAGTTGCAAGGCCATCTCCCCACTCAGCGTAGAGGAAAGTTTGCCCGTCGCCGCCAATAACAAGTCAGAACGGCTATTGCTGGCGGTATTATCAAGCGTCACTTTTTGCGTATTGAAATAGAAACGCTGACCAATCGCCAGTTTCAGGCTTTCATCGCCATTGCCTTCGATAAAACGTGAAATCAAGGCGGCAGTAATCTGGTTTGAGTCCCCTATCCTGTCCTGGCCGGTAAAGCGGTTTTCACTAAAAATCTGGGCAAAGTTAAAGTCAGCCACCGCACTATCAAAATTCGGCATGCGCGACTGATCACGGTAAGGTGTATTCACATAGAACAGTCTAGGTTCCAGAGTTTGCGTCAATTCCTTATTGAACATCGTCGTCTTGCGCTCGAATACCAGACCACTATCGACTGAGAATGTCGGCACCACCCGGTGAAAATCCGTTTCCTTGCCAGGTCCGGGGTTCACCAGATGATAATTGGTAGCATGTAAAGACACTTTAGGAATAACAAAAGCGCCCGCCTGCACCAGAGGCAAAGAAACCTGGGGATTAAAGACCATACGATCACCACGCACCAGGGTAGGATGCCAGAAACGTGTCAGTATGCTATCCAGTGACCAGTCCACTCCGCCGACATCATGCTGCTCTGCATGCAATTGCAATTGCGGCAAACGGTCGTAAGGACGGGCAATTGGAGCAGCCAGATCTTGCAAGACCTGATAATTCGACGTTCTCAGGCCCAGGTTCCAGAACGAGCCATAATAAGTCAGACTGGCTTCACGCAATAGCAAGCGTTGGGCAGTCTTGGTGATGGTGCGCGAAAAATCGGCGGGATAATCATCATCCGAAGCGGAATTGATATTCCAGGACAAGACCATCTGTGGCAAAAGTTGCTGTTGATGTATCGAAGCCACCGCATAGCGGTTGCTATTGCTTACCCTGTCGTTCCACAAGCCTTCTACACTGGTTTCACCTGAGTAGGTCTCACCCAGATAACGCCCTTCCAAACCCAGTTGCAGGCCGCGTCTGGCGATCATTTTGGGGTAAACCGTCAAGTCACGGTTAGGGGCAATATTAAAATAGTACGGTAAGGTCAGCTCTGGCCCACCTTTGGATGAAGCGCCCAAGATCGGCGGCAAAAAACCGGAGTGACGAGCACCCGACAACGGAAATGTCAGCGAAGGTGTTGCAAGGATGGGTACACCCTTGAAATACAAGACAGACTTACCTGCCACGCCGCGGTCCAGCCCGGTGTCCAGGTTCAGGGTGTCGGATTCCAGATACCAGTCCGGGTTCAAGCCTTCACAGGTGCTATAGGTGCCGCGTGTAATGATGGAACGCTCTTCATCCTGAAAATCAATGCGGGCAGCATGGCCCTGGGCATTATTGCGCAAGAGTTTATAGACAGGATTGCTGACATACCCGGCGCTGGCATCGAGTTGCATACGCAGGGCATCACCGGTATAGCAATCGCCATAGCGTTGCATGCGTATCTTGCCACTGGCGTCGACTTCATCTTCCAGGTTGCGGTACGTGGCTTCGTCTGCATTGATGCGGGTGCCGCCTTTGACAACCTCGACATTATGTTCGAACTTGATATAGCGCTCAGGCCTGCCTGTGAATTTCTCAGCCGTGATAGTGACTGGCGCATTCTTGTCGTCCTGCTTTTGCTTTTCGCTCAGCTTTTCCAGTTGCTTCTGGCTGAGCGCAGCCTCTTTAGCTCCTTTGCCCTCTTTGGGTTCTTGAGTCGATTTGTCATCTGGCAGTTGTTTTAGCTGAGTTTGTACCTGATTGTCATCTGGCGCATCGCTGGTAACAGTCTGGGCCATCGCCTGAGAAAAGTAGGCAGGCACCAAAACCGACACCAGAATCGCCGGGATAGTAGGAAACAACAGCGGTGAGTGAGATAATACGGGTTTCCTGCGCATGAATTCAGTGGTCATTAAGCGTTTTGCCAACAATGCTGGACGATATCATACAGACAATATGCCAGAAATCAGTCGCCTATTATAGGTTAAATGCTGGCAAAACCACTTGAAGTATGCAGACAAACTAACTTTCATTAAAATTTATACATGTCTTCTACAGCAATCCCAGGAAATTCTGCAGCATCTGCAGCGATCTCCCCCGAAAAAGAACAACGCAAACAGTCGCTACAAATCTGGCTTGCTGGCTTAACCGGCCACTCCCTGAAGCATGACAGCATGCGTACTGCCTCTGCCGACGCCAGCTTTCGCCAATATTACAGAATTGACACTGAAGACGGTAACAGCCTCATTGCCGTTGATGCGCCACCCGCAACAGAGAATAGCGCTGCCTTTATCAAGATGGCAAACTTGTTGAAAAGTATCAATCTGACTGTACCCGAAGTACTGGCACACGATCTTGAGCAGGGTTTCATGCTGGTGACCGATCTGGGCATGAATACTTATGGCCAGATCTTGAATAGTGATAATTCACACAAACTGTATATGGATGCCATAGACAGCCTGATCTTGCTACAAGCGCAAAGCCAGGCCGATGTCTTGCCGGAATACGATAGAGCCTTCCTGCAACGTGAATTGAATATCTTCAAGGAATGGTATATCGGCCAACACCTGGGTGTAACCCTGACGGATGCCCAGGAGGCCACACTAAACAAAGTATTTGACCATTTGCTAGCAAGTGCACTGGCACAGCCGCAAGTGTATGTGCACCGCGATTATCATTCACGCAACCTGATGTGGATGGACAAGGGCAATCCTGGCATCATCGATTTCCAGGATGCCGTGTATGGCCCCATTACCTATGACCTGGTGTCGTTGTTGCGCGACGCTTATGTGCAATGGGATGAAGAAATCGTCCTTGACTGGGCCATACGTTACTGGGAAAAAGCCAGACGCGCAGGCCTGCCGGTAGCTCCAGACATCGATAGCTTTTACCGCGATTTTGAATGGATGGGCTTGCAGCGTCATCTCAAAATCCTCGGCATCTTCGCGCGTCTGTCGCATCGTGATGGCAAGCATCATTACATCGCCGATATCCCGACCGTCATGGAATATGTGCGCAAAACTTCACATCGCTACAAGGAACTGATCCCACTATTGCGCCTGCTGGACGAGTTGCAAGACAATGCGCCGCAAGTTGGCTATACCTTCTAAGGCTGGGTCATGAAAGCCATGTTACTTGCCGCCGGGCGCGGCGAACGTATGCGTCCCCTGACTGATGCCTGTCCCAAGCCTTTACTCAAAGTACGCGGCAGGCCGCTGATCGTCTGGCATATCCTGAACCTGGTCAAGGCTGGTATCACTGAGATGGTCATCAATCATGCCCACCTTGGTCATATGATAGAAGATGCTCTGGGTGACGGTTCACGCTTTGGCGCAAAGATACAATATTCAGCCGAAGAACAGGCGCTGGAAACTGCCGGTGGCATCGCCAAAGCCCTGCACTTGCTGGGCGATGATCCATTCATTGTCGTGTCTGGTGACATCTATATTCCCCACTTCAATTTTGCTGAATGCCTCAATACCCTGGAAGAAAATGATCCCTGGGGTAATCCGCATGCAGAACATGAGCGCGATATTGCCTGGTTGTATATGGTGAAGAACCCCAGCTTTCATCCGACGGGTGATTTTGCCCTGACACTCATGGGCCTGTCGAATGAAGGCACACCACGCCACACCTTTGGCAATATCGGCGTGTATCGTCCGGAAATGTTTTCCTCCATACGCCCAGGTGATCACGCAAAGCTTGGGCCCTTGCTGCGTGAATACATAGATGCAGGCCGGGTCGGTGGCGAACTGTACCGTGGCGAATGGCATAATCTGGGCACACCTGATCAAATTGAAGCGCTGAACGCGCCATTGAACTTCAAAGGATAAGCATGAGCATCAACACCACCAACTATTTTGCGCGCCGCCAGCAATTGATGGCGCAGATGCAGGCACGAGGTGGTGGTGTAGCTGTCATACCAACGGCGCGCGAATGGATACGCAATAGTGACAATCACTTCCCCTTCCGTCACGACAGTTATTTTTACTATTTGTCTGGGTTCAATGAGCCTGAAGCGGTGATCGTGCTGGTCACCACTGCGGACAAACAAGAGTCGATTCTGTTTTGCCGCGAAAAAAATCCTGAGCGTGAAATCTGGGATGGCTTTCGTTTTGGCCCAGAGGCAGCCGCCCAAGAATTTGCTTTTGATGCCGCCTACTCTATCGCCAGCCTGGCAGAAAAATTGCCTGAACTGCTCAGCGATGCTCACACCTTGTTTTACAGCGCCGCACAGGAACCGCATATCGACAGCCAGGTACAACAAAGCCTGCAAGCCGTACGTGATAAAGGCCGCAGTGGCATCAAGGCACCTTCCATTAGCGTGGATGTGCGCGAGCTGATCGATGAAATGCGCCTGTTCAAGGATGCAACAGAAATCGCCCTGATGCAGCGTGCCGCCAGCATTTCTGCTGCAGCTCATACACGCGCCATGCGCAGTACCAAGCCGGGCAAATTTGAATATGAGCTGGAGGCTGAGCTGCTATATGAATTCCGTCGCAATGGCGCGCAGGCACCAGCCTATGGTTCCATCGTCGCCACAGGTGCCAATGCCTGTATACTGCACTACCAGAGCAATCACGCACAGATCAAGGATGGTGACCTGGTGTTGATCGATGCTGGTTGTGAATTCGATAGTTACGCTTCAGACATCACTCGCACTTTCCCCGCCAATGGCAAATTCAGCCCTGCACAAAAACGCCTGTATGAAATCGTACTGGCATCACAGCAAGCAGCACTGGAATGCGCGCGCCCCGGTTCTGTGTATATGGACGGTCACAATGCTGCGGTACGCGTGCTGACCCAAGGTATGCTTGATACCGGTTTGCTCGATAGAAACAAGGTCGGCAGTCTAGATGATGCTATCGCCAACGCGGCTTTCCGCCAGTTCTATATGCATGGCACTGGCCACTGGCTGGGGCTGGATGTACATGATGTTGGTGACTATAGAGCATCCACGGCAGCTGAAAAAACTGAAGATACCCGGCCATATCGCCAACTGCAGCCTGGCATGGTCATCACCATAGAGCCCGGCATCTATGTGCGCCCTGCTGAAAATGTGCCGCAGGAATACTGGAACATAGGCATACGCATAGAAGATGATATCCTGATCACAGCAGATGGTCATGTGAACCTCAGCCGCGATACACCAAAAAATGTAGCAGAGATAGAAACAGAAATGGCCAAGCCTTAGGGCGCAAAAGATGACTCACACTATCAATGATGTCGATATCGCGATTTGTGGCGCAGGCCCGGTAGGCCAGGTGCTGGCTTTATTGCTGTATCAGCAGGGTTATGCTGCTGAGCGCATTGCACTCTACGATGCAAAGACTGCTGAGCAGGCAGAACAGGATGCCCGTTCCATCGCTATTTCCTATGGCAGCAGGCAAATCCTGCAAGCCGCTGGTGCATGGCCAGTCAAGTCAACTGCCATCCAGGAAATCCATGTTTCACGCCGTGGCCATTTTGGCCGCAGCCTGATGCGGGCTGCAGACTATGCCGTACCTGACCTGGGTTATGTCGCACGCTATGGCGATATCATAAAGCCACTTCAAGCAGCCATCAGCCGCAGTGGAGTACATATACAAAGGCCAATGAACGTCACCGCCCTGGAAGAGGCCGACGACCATGTGCGCCTCACTTTACGTAAAGCGGGGACGGAAGAAATCAGCCACATCAGTGCCAGCATCGTCATACAGGCAGAGGGTGGCACTTTTGGTGATCAGGAACAGCGTAGCCAGCGTCATGATTACCAGCAGACTGCCATCATCGCCCATGTGAATACGGATGCCCAGATAGCCGGACGCGCTTTTGAGCGTTTCACAGAGCAAGGCCCGCTGGCTCTGTTACCGCAAGAAGATGGCTATGCCCTGGTCTGGTGTGTGCGTCCCGAACAGGCTGACCAGTTGCTGGCAATGGACGATCTTCAATTCAGGCTGGCCTTGCAAACTGCCTTTGGCCATCGCCTCGGCAATTTCATCAAGGCCTCGGCTCGTGTATCTTATCCGCTAGGCTTGAACGCACAGGCACACGCCACTGCCCGCACTGTCTCCATCGGCAACGCCGCGCAAACCCTGCACCCGGTAGCAGGACAAGGTTTGAACCTCGGCTTGCGTGACTGCATGGTATTGGCACGTACGCTGACACGGCATTTGCATGATACTGCCAGCAGCGATACAGCCGCCGCCCTGCAAGCCTACTTGGCGGAGCGCCAGGCCGACAGGAAGCTGACCATACGCATCACCGACAGCATGGCCCGCGTATTTGCCAGCAGCCCTGACGGTTCTTTCAGTCAGGCATTGCTGGGGCTGGGATTGGGTGCGCTCGACATGGTAAAGCCAGCAAAACGTATGCTGGCAGAACAGATGATGTTTGGCTGGCGCTGAGCGCACACCTCGGTGCGCTCAATCATCCACTAGTTTTTGATCTCCAGAGCACGATTCAAGCTCAGCGCTGCTACCGAACATGCAGCGCCGGACAACAGGTAAAGACTGACATACTCCAGCCCGAAATGAGCAGACAAGCCCAGCGCAACCAGAGGAGCAAAGCCTGCTCCGACCAGCCATGCCAGGTCAGAAGTCAAGGCAGCACCTGTATAACGGTATTTGGGAGCAAAGTTAGAGGTCACAGCACCCGATGCCTGCCCGTAGGACAATCCCAGTACGGCAAAGCCCAGCAGAATAAAGAGATCCTGCCCAAACTCACTGCCGCCCAGCAAGGCTGGCACAAAGCCACTCAGCACGGCAATCATCAACGCCAGCGCAAATAACATTTTGCGACGGCCTATGCGGTCAGCGACCAGACCGGAAATAATGATCCCCACGATCATGAAGACAGCGCCAAACATTTGTATTTCCAGGAATTCGCTGAGAGAACGTTTGGAATAAAGCGTAATCCATGACAATGGGAACACCGTAACCAGATGGAACAGTGCGTAACTGGCCAAAGCCGCCAGCGCACCGATGAGCAGGTTGCGGCCCTGGGAACGGGTCATCTCGACGATATTGGTCGGCTCCAGTTCACGCTCATCGAGCAAATGCTTGTATTCATTGGTAGAAACCAGGCGCAAACGGGCGAACAAGGCAACCACGTTGATCGCAAACGCGACGTAGAAGGGATAACGCCATCCCCACTCCAGAAAGTCTTCAGTCGACAAATTGGCTAACATGTAAGCAAACAAGCCAGCCGCGATCATAAAGCCTACCGGTGCACCCAACTGACCCAGCATGGCATACCAGCCGCGCTTGTTTTCCGGCGCATTTAAAGCCAATAAAGAAGGCAAACCATCCCAGGAACCACCCAGCGCAACGCCCTGCCCTATGCGCAGCAAGGACAGTAACACAATAGAAGTTGCACCCAGATGCGAATAGGTTGGCAGGAATGCAATGCCAGCGGTAGAGGCGCCCAATAAAACCAGGGCTATGGTGAGCTTGGCTTCACGTCCCAGTCGCTTCTGGATTTCCATAAAGGCCACTGTGCCGAACGGGCGCGCCAAAAAAGCAAATGAAAAGATGACGAAAGCATACAGAGTGCCTTCCAGTCTTTGTTCAAATGGAAAGAAAACCTGGGGGAAGACCAGCACCGAAGCGAGTGCATAGACAAAGAAATCAAAATATTCCGAGGCTCTGCCGATGACGACGCCGATGGCGATTTCGCCTGGAGCAATAGAAGAATGGTCGGAATGATGGTCTTTCATATCCCTGCTTCCAGAAGCTGTCATATGGCTGGGGGGTAGTTCATTTTCATGGGTGCTGATGCTGGCCATAATCGTCCCTCAATTTGTCTCTAAAAATTATAGTCTGGCTCCCGTGCGATGTTCCAATTTTAATGCTTATTTGAAAACTAGGACAAAACGTCCAATCGCCAAGGCCTTTTTGTAAGGGTACATTAGCACAAATTTCTACAATCATTGACCTATCTCAATATGATTCCCTTATTTGCACGACGCGGATTTGCTGTTTTTTCTGCAATTTTGTTGGCGGGCTGCAACACGGTGGTAATGAATCCATCAGGTGATATCGCCGCTCAACAAAGCCATCTGATCTGGGTGTCTACCCTATTGATGTTACTGATCATTGTGCCAGTGATCTTTTTGACCATCTTGTTTGCCTGGCGTTACAGACAAAACAACACTTCGGCAAAGTACGAACCAGACTGGGATCATTCCACCCAGCTTGAACTGGTGATCTGGGGTGCGCCACTGCTGATTATCATCGCCCTCGGCATGATCACCTGGATCAGCACGCATACCCTTGACCCCTATCGCAATCTATCGCGCCTGGACGAAAATCGCCCGATTCCCGCCGATACAAAGGTATTGCATGTCGAAGTGGTAGCGTTGGACTGGAAATGGTTGTTCATCTACCCCGACCTTGGCATTGCCACCGTTAATGAACTCGCAGCGCCTGTAGACGTACCTGTACGCTTCAAGATTACTGCATCGAATGTCATGAACTCCTTCTTCATCCCGGCACTGGCAGGCCAGATCTATGCCATGCCTGGCATGCAGACGACGCTCAACGCGGTGATCAACAAACCGGGCGAGTTTGACGGTTTTTCAGCAAACTACAGCGGCGCAGGCTTCTCCGACATGCGCTTCAAGTTTCATGGCATGACTGCCCAGAATTTTGAACAATGGGTGCAGGCTGCCAAAGCCAAGACACAAACGCTGGACCGTGCGACTTATCTGAAACTGGAAAAGCCAAGCGAACGCGAACCAGTACGCCATTACGCCAGTGTCGATGCTGATTTGTATCATGCCATCCTTAACCGTTGCGTCAGTGCCGGTGAAGTCTGCATGGACAAAATGATGATGAGTGATGCCAAGGCAAATGCCAGAGCCTATGCCGCATCTGATGCAAAAATGGATTTCAGCAATTTGTTTACGCAACGCCTGGAACAGGATAACGCCGCACGCAATGCGCGATTGTTAGCAAGTTTAGAAGCTGACCTCTGCAAAGCAACCCCTCTTATCATCGGAAATAAATGATGCAAGACCATATCGATTTGACGAAGTTGATCTTCGGCCGTCTCTCCTGGGATGCAATTCCCCTTCATGATCCTATCCTGCTGGCAACCTTTATTGCCGTCGCTATCGGTGGCATCGCCATTCTTGCAGCACTGACACATTTCCGTCTTTGGGGTATGTTGTGGCGCGACTGGATTACCAGTATCGACCATAAAAAGATAGGCATCATGTACGTGATTTTTGCCTTGGTGATGCTGTTGCGCGGCTTTGCTGATGCCATCATGATGCGCATACAGCAAGCAGTGGCCTTTGGTGACTCTGCAGGTTTCTTGCCGCCACATCACTATGACCAGATCTTTACCGCGCATGGCGTGATCATGATCTTCTTTGTAGCGATGCCGCTGGTGACAGGTTTGATGAACTACGTAGTGCCGTTGCAAATCGGTGCACGTGACGTCGCTTTTCCTTTCCTGAATAACTTCAGTTTCTGGATGACTGCCTTTGGCGGCGGCCTGGTCATGGCCTCGCTGTTCGTAGGTGAGTTTGCCCGGACTGGATGGCTGGCCTACCCGCCCTTGTCCGGCATCTTGTCCAGCCCGGACGTTGGCGTTGATTACTATATCTGGTCGCTACAGATCGCTGGTGTAGGCACTCTGCTCTCGGGGATCAACCTGATCGCCACCATCATTAAAATGCGTGCCCCTGGCATGACGATGATGAAGATGCCTGTGTTTACCTGGACTGCACTGTGCACCAATATTTTGATCGTGGCAGCCTTCCCTGTCCTGACTGCAGTATTGGGCATGTTGTCACTCGACCGTATGTTCGGCACCAATTTCTTCACCAATGATCTGGGTGGAAATTCCATGATGTATGTGAACCTGATCTGGATCTGGGGTCACCCAGAGGTCTACATCCTGGTCTTGCCTGCGTTTGGTGTGTTCTCTGAAATCGTCTCGACATTCTGTAGCAAACGTTTGTTTGGCTACACTTCCATGGTGTATGCAACCGTGGTGATCACGATTCTGTCATACCTGGTATGGTTGCATCACTTCTTCACCATGGGATCTGGCGCGAGTGTCAATTCCTTCTTCGGCATCACGACCATGATTATCTCGATTCCTACCGGAGCGAAGATATTCAACTGGCTGTTCACGATGTACCGTGGTCGTATCCGTTTTGAATTGCCCATGCTGTGGACCATAGGCTTCATGATCACTTTCGTTATTGGTGGCATGACAGGTGTATTGCTGGCAGTACCACCTGCTGACTTCGTTTTGCATAACAGCCTGTTCCTGATTGCCCACTTCCATAACGTCATTATCGGTGGCGTGTTGTTCGGTATGTTCGCTGGTATTAACTACTGGTTCCCAAAAGCTTTTGGTTACAAACTCGATGATTTCTGGGGAAAATGCTGCTTCTGGTTCTGGACTATCGGTTTCTATTTCGCCTTCATGCCTTTATATGTACTTGGCCTGATGGGAGTGACAAGACGTTTGAGCCATTTTGAAGATCAATCCCTGCAAATATGGTTCCAGATCGCGGCTTTCGGTGCCTTCCTGATTGCTCTGGGTATCGCGTCCTTTATCATCCAGTTGTATGTCAGCTTCAAGCGCCGTCACTTGCTGCGCGACTTTACAGGTGATCCATGGGGTGGACGTACGCTGGAATGGTCAACCTCGTCACCTCCTGCAGCCTATAACTTTGCCTTCACACCAAAAGTGTATGACAACGATGCATGGGCAGATATGAAGAGCAATCAATACAGCAGACCTACGGATGGTTTTGTACCTATACACATGCCCAAGAATACAGGCGCAGGCTTCATCATCGCCTTGCTGAGTGCGGTATGTGGTTTTGCCTTGATCTGGCAAATGTGGGTACCGGCAGTACTGGGCTTCGTTATCATGATGGCAGCCATCATCGTCCATACCTTCAATTACAAACGCGATTACTATATTCCTGTTGCCGATGTCATACGCACAGAAGGCGAACGTACACGTTTATTGGGTGCCGCCCATGTCTGATACTGCAACTTTTCCAAACGAGGGTATGAACTTGAATACCAGTGCAAATTCACAAGCAGGCAGACTTGCCAGCAGCGATTTTTATGTCAAGGAACATCATCCGGAAAACGGCACCCTGCTCGGTTTCTGGCTTTATCTGATGAGCGATTGCCTGATCTTCGCCTGCCTGTTTGCAACCTATGCCGTACTTGGCCGCAACTATGCAGGTGGCCCGACCGGTGCAGAACTGTTTGACTTGCCGCTGGTTGCCGTCAATACCTCCTTGCTGTTGTTGTCATCGATCACGTATGGCTTTGCCATGCTGGAAATGCAGCGCAAGCGTGTTAAAGCCACTTTGATCTGGCTAGGTATTACCGGCTTGCTGGGTGCCGGTTTTATCAGTCTTGAACTGTATGAATTTGCACACCTGATACATCAAGGTGCAGGCCCGCAGCGCAGTGGCTTTTTGACCTCCTTCTTTGCGCTGGTTGGCACACATGGCTTGCACGTGACTTTCGGTATTATCTGGCTTGTCACCCTGATGTTCCAGATTGGTCGTCATGGTCTGACTCCAGAAAATGGCAGGCGACTGATGTGCCTGTCCATGTTCTGGCATTTCCTGGACGTGATCTGGATCGGTGTATTTACCTTTGTTTATTTGATGGGAGTCTTGCCATGAGCGCACACCAAGAACACATGGCGCATGGTCATGGTAATCATCATGATGGTCACCACGGACATACGCACGCCAACCATGGCAGCCTGAAAGAATATGTAACTGGATTTGTCCTGGCCGTGATCCTGACCGCTATCCCTTTCTGGCTGGTCATGGGCAAAGTCATGAACAAGTCGAGTACCACAGGTATAGTCCTGCTGGTATTTGCAGCGGTGCAAATCGTGGTGCACATGGTGTATTTCCTGCACATGAATAGCAAATCCGAAGGTGGCTGGACCATGCTGGCCTTGCTATTTACCGGCATGCTGGTATTTATCATGATGAGCGGATCACTGTGGGTAATGTATCACCTGAATCACAATATGATGCCCGGCATGATGCATGAAACAGAAACAAAGCCGCAATCGATCAATGCTGCACCAATGCCCAAGCCCGCTGCGGACAATATGAAGTCCATGCCATCCATGCAATGAACGAGCATGAACAAGGAAGCACTGGAAAAAAAACTGACCTGACACCAAAGACAGGTCAGCCTTCCCATCGCTCCCGCTTATTCAGACTGGGCTTCACGGCCTGCATGGCAGTTATTTTTGCAGGCTTCTTTTCTCTCGGCACCTGGCAGGTGCTGCGCCTTCAATGGAAGCTCGATCTGATTGAGCGAGTTGAGCAGCGTGTACATGCAGCACCTGTACCCATCCCAGGTTTTTCAGTATGGCCAAACATCAATGCAAGTGCAGACGAGTACCGCCATGTGCAGGCCAGCGGTGTTTTCCTGCATGAGAAAACGGTTTTGACGCAAGCCACCACGGAATTAGGAGGCGGCTTTTGGGTTATGACGCCACTGGCAATTGCAGATGGCGCTACGATCCTGATTAACCGTGGTTACATCCCGGAAAAAATGGCCGCATCTTACTGGGCATCGTCAGGAAAAGATCGCCTCGCCACATCGGATGCAAGTAGCATTCAGGTCACTGGCCTATTGCGCATGACAGAACCAGGCGGAGGATTTTTAAGAAAAAATGACCCTGCTGGCAACCGTTGGTATTCACGCGATGTGAACGCCATTGCTACTGCAATTGGCTTAACCAAGGCCGCCCCTTTCTTTATCGATGCCGATGCAGGCCCAGACAACAACAAACTCGGCACTCAGAAAAATGGTGCCTTAGCCAACACCCCGGTTGCAGGCCTGACCGTGATTCATTTCCACAATAATCATTTAATTTACGCCATCGTCTGGTTCTTGCTGGCAGCAATGGCGGCAGCTGCCTGGGTATATGTAATCCGGCATCGAAACAACACCAGCACCTCCAATGAAGGGTATACCGCATAAACCGGGCTGGGATTGCAAATTTAATATATAGCCCATGATCTGTTAGCATGCACTAAAAAGCACAATAACGGGACATGGCAAGCATGACAAGAAAAATACCTCCTCATAGCATCGGGCAAGGCATAGTGGCAAAAACCGCAACAAAAACACCAGAAAACCAGTCTGCTATTGCGATAGCGTACGAAAACTCTGCAGGTCACAAGAACATGTTGCAGCTTATACAGTTGCGCTGGCTTGCCGTGTTTGGTCAGTTATCCACTATTTTGATCGTCATGTTTGGCTTTGGCATACAGTTGCCCCTGGTCAAAATGCTGGCTGTGCTGATCTGCCTGATAGGCTTTAATATTGCCAGCCACTTGCGCTGGCACGAGCGCGTGTACGTAACCAATGGCGAACTTGTTTTTGCCTTGCTGATTGATGTATTCAGCCTGACGGCCCAGTTGTACTTCGGCGGAGGTACGTCGAATCCCTTTGCTTTTCTGTATCTGCTGCAAGTGATTTTAAGTGCAGTCTTACTGGAAGCGTGGTCCACCTGGATCATCGTCGTCATCACCAGTGCCTGCCTGGCCGGACTCTCACTGTTTTCTGAACCCTTAACCCTGCCGCCAGGTGAAAACGGCGGACTGTCACACTTATACGTAGCTGGCTATATTATTTGCTTCATGCTCAATGCGGCCCTTTTGGTATTCTTTATCACCCGCATAGGCCGCAACCTGCATGCGCGGGATGTTCAACTGGCTGATCTGCATCAACGCGCGGTGGAAGAAGATCATATCGTGCGCATGGGTCTGCTGGCTTCTGGTGCGGCGCATGAACTGGGTACACCACTGGCAACGCTCTCTGTCATCCTGGGTGACTGGCGGCGCATGCCGGAATTCAAGAAAAACCCCGATCTGCTGGAAGAGATCAGCGAAATGGAAACACAGTTGCAACGCTGTAAAAGCATCGTCAGCGGTATATTGCTGTCAGCGGGAGAGGCGCGTGGTGAGTCTGCGCTCAAAACCACGATTAATACTTTTTTGAATGACCTCATCCAAGAATTTACAGCGACCCGAACTATCGTCTCATTTGGTTTCGATAATCAAATCAAAGAAGACATCCCCATCGTCTTTGATACCGCGCTCAAGCAAATGGTCTGCAACGTGCTCGACAACGCCCTGGAAGCATCCCCAGAATGGCTGCGCATGGAAGCCGTGCGTCGTGACGATTCGCTGATATTTACTGTAGTCGATCATGGTCCTGGTTTTGATCCCGTCATCCTGTCACGCATAGGTGAGCCGTACCAATCTACCAAAGGTCGCCCCGGCAGCGGCCTGGGATTATTTTTTGTCGTCAACGTGGCCCGCAAACTAGGTGGTCATATCACGGCATCCAACCGCGAAGAAGGCGGCGCCATCGTACAATTGAGCCTGCCACTGTCGGCGATTATGCTTTAACCGGGATTTTCCATTAAGATTGGCGGCAACGGCACACCCCCGACAAGGATGAAGCTCACAATTTCCGTAATTGCATCGTTGCAGCACCTCATCGACATCCCGGTTTAACTTCAGGAATCTTTTTACTATGCCAGAGAATCGTCTGCTACTCATTATCGAAGACGATACTGCTTTTGCCCGCACACTAGGTCGCTCGTTTGAGCGGCGCGATTACACTGTCTTGCACGCAAGCAGCAAGGAAGATGCTGAAAGATTATTATCAGATCATAGGCCGCAGTATGCTGTCGTTGACCTGAAGCTGAATGGACACTCTTCCGGACTGGCATGCGTACAGCTTTTGCATCAACACAATCCCGATATGCTGATTGTTGTACTCACAGGTTTCGCCAGCATTGCGACTGCAGTGGAAGCAGTCAAACTAGGCGCTTGTCAATATCTGTCAAAACCCTCCAACACCGATGATATTGAAGCCGCTTTTGGACATGTCGCTGGCACAGCAGAGGTAGAAATCACGAATCGCTCCACCTCCATCAAGAATCTGGAGTGGGAAAGAATTCACGAAGTTCTGGCTGAAACCGATTTTAATATTTCCGAAACAGCCCGCAGACTAGGCATGCATAGACGCACGCTTGCGCGTAAGCTGGAGAAACAAAGGATTAAGTAAATTAATCGTCTGCTATTATTTTAACCAAAAAACAGGGAATACCAGTCTCACAAGGATTGCTCTATAATCCGCCCTTCAACTGAAAGGAAACACCATGAAAATGCGCATCAAAAGACGCCATCTGAATTTTGGACGTATGTACAATCACCAACTGGCCGCCGTTCTCGAAGCAGCATTTGAAGAATTCAAAAGTAATTTCAGCGAACAAGGTGCATCCATTACTGAGTCCATAGACTCGCTGCAAGACCTGGGTGCCAGCTATCGCCACTTTAAGAAATTTGCCCTGCGTTTCGCCAAGGCACATTAAACCCAGCCCTTGACGAGTCGTTGTTGACGGCTTTCGCCTGAACACGCGACTCGTTTTCCGTTGGAAACCGCGTAAAGTCCTGCGGGCCCAACTATTCTTCACGAATTAAATGCTCCGCTCGATTGTGGGCATGACTCATTTTTTCGCTCATGACGCTTCGATCATGTGCGTATATCCCAAAACTCATTCGACATATTGCGATGGTTTCTCGTTGATGAAATCGATTGTAATTATAGCGTCACAGTCAATTCCTATAATTCTCTCATATACGGAAAATATATTTAATTTGCCGTATGTAGATTCATACGCCCCAGAGAAAAGGATTTCCAATGCGTCCCCGCTATTTGAGTTTGATTGCTATTTCTTTTGTTATTCCGTCCACTGTCTTTTTGCTGCATGGCTGCGGTAGCTCGTCTGACAGTACCGCCCAAGCACAAAAACCTGACCTCCCTGCCACTTCAGCTGCTGGATGGACAACCGGTGACTTGCATGTGCACACCATACAGTCCGACGACGCCCGCACAACACAAACGCTAGATACAGTACTAGATAAAGCATTTACCAGCTATGGGTTGGACTGGACGGCTATTACGAACCACCTGCGCTCCTCAAAATATGACCATAACGGTGCCCCCCTGACAAACCCGGTACCATTTGCGTATGGCATGGCATCCTATGAAATCCCCAGGATCAAAGCCTTGCAGGCATCTGGTCGCTATGCAGACAAAACCATTTTCTCAGGTTTTGAATGGGATATGCCTACGCATGATCATCTAGGCGTCAGCATTTTTGATGTAGTAGATGGCAAATTGATTTCGTCTACGTCAGCGGCCAAGGAATTTCAATATCTGTTCACCACGCTGGAAGACAGCAAATTTGATGCGGCGGATGTCAGCAAGTGGAAAGCGAAATATCCCCAACGTTTCAACAGCACGGCAGCAGATGCCTTGCAAGCCATCTCGTGGTTGAAGAAAAATTATCCTGACACCAGTTTTATCACAATCAACCATCCTTCGCGCAATCCCGGCAAGTACACGATTGCCGACTTCCGCACGATGAATGACATGGCACCCAACATCATGTTCTCGATAGAAGGCATGGTCGGCAACCAGATGGAACCAGATCGAGGTGGTTATACCTCCAGCTATACCGATGCCAACAAACCAAATCGTGTTTATGGTGGGGTTGATTCCATCGTCGCGCAAGTGGGCGGTGTATGGGATGCCTTGCTGGGTGAAGGTCGTCGCATCTGGAATATTGCCGATTCTGACTCCCATTTTAAAATCGATGACGCAGGCAATAGCAGTGGTTACTTCCCGGGCGAATACGCGAAGAACTATGTGTGGATGAACGACAAGAAAGCAGGCGTGAATGAATTGATCAAGAGCCTGCAGTCAGGCAGAATGTTCAGCGTATTTGGCGACCTTATCAATGCCATGGAATTTACCGTCAGTAATGTCAATAATGCCAGCGATGTAAAAAACATGGGACAAGAGCTGAAGGTAGCGAACGGCAGCACGGTTGATGTCAACATACGCTTCAAAAGCCCGGCCAGGAATAATTATGAATTTCCACTCGGTAGTGGCGTATCTGCCAACAAGGCACCGAAGGTGGATCATGTGGATCTGATCGTGGGTGATGTTGGCAGGAAGGCGGCACCGGATTCCAGTGCTTACAATGTGGCAAGCAATCCTAGCACCAAAGTTTTGAAACGCTTCACCAGCGCCGACTGGAGAACAGACGCTGAAGGTTACTACGTCATCAAGTACCAGATGGTTGTGCAGAAAAATCAGTACCTGCGCTTGCGTGGCACCAACCTCGGCATCAACGTCGCAGACATGACAGAAAATGGTGAACCATTGGCCGATGCCAAAATCACGACCACTGACAACCCGACGCGCCACAACCAGATCAATGACCGTAACTACGCCAGTCTGTGGTTCTATTCCAATCCAGTCTTTGTTAGCGTGAACTAAGCCTGGCCGTATCAAGGGTGGGGAGAGTACCTTGCGCTGAATGTAATTGCAGGTCACTTCCCCACCCCTCATCCAACACATGGGAAATTATCTTTTCGATAAATTTCACCTTGGACGAAGGATCAAAGTGAACATCTGTTACTCCATCGTTGATCAAAACTGTATTCCTTTCGCATAAATATTCAGGAGTACAATTTATGCTATGAAATAACGAGGGAGGGCCGCAATGAAACTGTATCCATTATTCCTGCTGATGGCAGCAGCCACCGTGTTCAGCCCTGGTCCTGGTGTAGTCATGACACTGACAAATGCTTTACGCTATGGCATGCGCGGCACTTTTGGCGGCATCCTGGGCATCTCCTTTGGTGCTTTGATTGTAGCCGCAATTTCTGCTACCAGTGTGGGTGTCATCCTGGCAGCATCAGCTACTGCATTTACCGCACTCAAGCTGCTGGGCGCTGCTTACTTGATTTTTCTCGGCATCAAGCTCTGGCGTGCACCTGCCTTTCGCTTCACTGAAGGCAATGCCCATGAAGCCAGCTTCAAAAAACGTTTTTTGGAAGGCCTGTCTTTACAAATGACCAACCCCAAGGCGATATTCTTTTTCCTGTCAGTATTCCCGCAATTCATCGACCCAGCCATGAGTTTTGGCTTACAGTTTGCGGTACTGGTCATGACTTATAGTAGTCTGATTATTGTCATTCATAGTGGCTACGCAATTTTTGCCAGTCGGGCCAAAACCTGGCTGACCTCGGAAAAAGGCGGCTCATATATGAACAAAATTGGTGCTGCCACCTTCATATTTTTCGGTTGCGCCCTGGCAGGCGCCAAGCGCACTGTATAAGTCGATCAGGCAATGATTACATTACGGTGCACCGCACAAGTGTGCCAGAGCAACAGAAAGCCCATTCTTGACATTTGATAACAAGTACAACTGATGTTTTCTGCTAGCATCCAGAGTAGGCCTGCACTGAACGAGATGCGGTCTAGTTAGTTCGCATCCTTATAGCCAACAAGGTTGCTGGCAAAAACAGTATGCTTGTTTCTCCCGCTTCACTCACCTGCAGAGGTAGGCATGTCAACCAGACGTATAGGGATGTCTGACATTGTCATAGGGCAAGCCTTGCCATGGGATGTGTATGGCAGTGACGGCAGCTTATTATTGCGCAAAGGCTTTATTGTCACCAGCCCGAATCAGGTATCAGCGCTCATAGAGCGTGGCCTGTTTGCAGATACCGGCAAGTCTGACGCGGGTCTGCGTGATGGTAAAACGGTAGAAAAAGCCAGCGAAGCTCCCTCAGTCGTGCGCACAATCAATGCTGTGCGTGCTGAATTACGCAGGCTGGTCTATAACCTGGCGACAGAAGCGGATGTACCAGCACAACTGATATCCCTGACAAAAAAAATGGGTGCGGCAGTCTTCATGGCACCTGATGTTGCGCTAGGTTGCATCCTGTTGAACCAGGATGATAATTACGGCCCACGACACTCGGTCGATACCGCCGTCGTTTCCTTGCTCATTGCCCGTACACTCAAGAAACCTGCCGATGAAATGCTCATGCTGGGGGCAGCAGCACTGACCATGAATGTTGCCATGCTGAGGCAGCAAGAAAAATTGCAGGAAAAAAGCGAGACATTGAGCGCATCAGAACAGCAGCTGATTTCTGAGCATCCGGAAACCGCTGTCAGGATGTTGCGTGCGGCGGGCGTTGACAATGAAGACTGGCTTTCCTGGGTCTTGCATCATCATGAAAACGAAGATGGCAGTGGCTACCCGGAAAAAAAAAGCAGTGCCGATATCCCGCAGAATGCCAAGATCATTTCCCTTGCTGACCGCTATTGCGCACGGGTCTGCGCCCGCAGTTATCGCAAATCCATGCTGCCGAATGCAGCGCTGCGTGACATTCTGGTGGAAGGCAAATCCAAGATAGACCCCATGCTGGTGACGGTATTTATCAAGGAACTGGGCACCTACCCGATAGGGACTTTCGTCAAGCTGGAAAGCGGCGAAACTGCGGTCGTGACAGGCAAAGGTGCGACCACCACGACACCCTTGGTGCACGCACTGCTTGGGCCGCGTGGCACACCTTTGTCGATGCCAATCAGGCGCGATACACAAAAGCCGTTGATGGGTATCCGTGAAGTCTTGCACCGCGATCAGGTGCCAGTCAAATTCACCATGCGCCACTTGTGGGGCGACATCGCCCGGCTATGAATCATCCACTTACCAGGACTAAGTCACCCTATCATGGACAACGATTTCCCAGGACTGCAAGAAGTCAGCAATGAAGAAAGTTTTGAAGACCTCAACCAGCCGGACTATCAGAGTCTGGTGTATTTATATTTTGCTGACAATGAAGCCGCTCAACAACTGGCGACGACGCTTGAATTGCACCATCACGAAGTGATCTGTTTTGACGACGCAGATGAATTGCAATCTGCCATCATCGTCAGAGCCCCACAGGCTCTGGTCGTGGACGTAGATAGTCCGGCAGGAGAAATTGCAAGAAAAAAAATCGGTAACCGGATTATCGGCAATTGCCCTGTTATCTATGTTTCAGCCATTGATGATTTCATGCAAAGACTGGCTGCCGTGCGCGAAGGTGCCGAAGGTTATTTTCTTAAACCCCTGGATGCAGATGCGCTGAGCGCCAGGATAGATGAAAAAATTGCCAGAAATGAAGTCATGGCCTACCGCATCCTGGTCGTTGACGATGATGAAATGCTGGCCAGTTATTATGAGGCCATCCTAAGCAGTGCCGGCATGCATGTTAAATCCATCAATGACCCTGTCGAGGTGCTGGATGCATTGAAGAAATTCAAACCCGAGCTGGTACTGACCGATTTGAACATGCCAGTTTGCAATGGGCTGGAAATGGCGCAGATAATTCGGCAAAACAATCGTTACCTGGATATACCCATTGTCTTCTTGTCCAGCGAAACTCAAAAAGAAATGCTGGCCATAGAAACCGGGGCAGATGACTTTCTCAGCAAACCCATAGACCCCGAAAAACTGATATCGACCATCGCCAGCAGGGCGGAACGTTATCGTAATTTACGCAAGCAGAGATAGCAAAGCGCGGATTCATCAGTCTATCGGCAGTCCGCTGACGGGCTTGATTTCTTCCATGCAAATCATGGAACGCAATGAAGCAACCCCAGGCACCTGCATCAGGGTGTCTGTCAGGAATTGCGACAGGCTTTTCAAATCGCTGGCGACGACCTTGAGTATGTAATCAAAGTCGCCGGAGATCGTGTGGCACTCTATGATCTCTGGAAATGCCTTCAATTGTCGTTCAACCTCGCGCACATTGCGAAACTGTTCCCGGTCCAGTGACAGGTTCACGAATGCCATCACGCCAAGGCCCAGCGCCTCAGGTGCAACCTGTGCAACATAGGCACGTATCACCCCTTTTTCTTCCAGCGTCCTGACCCTGCGCAGTGTTTGTGGTGCTGACAAATGTATGCGCTCAGCCAGGCTTAAATTACTCATGCGTCCATCTTGTTGCAAATGGCGCAAGATACTGCGGTCATATACGTCCATTTTTATCTCCCGGCTGCATCCCGATTTTCAGGATATTTTGTCATTTTCGTTAAATGAGAAATTTAAACACATTATTTACAGATATATGAAACTTAATTTCTATTTACATGAAATTTACATCTCATTTAGCAATCTAATTCTTTGCCCGGCTGGCTACAATGGTAAACAGAATACATAGCACAACAGGTGCGCAAGAGCCTGATGCGAAATGGGTCTGGTGGATTTTCAGAAAATCGCACTCTTCTTCGAAGGAGTGGATGAAAGTCTCGCAACATCAGGAAAACCAGGGTGATTTCGCAATAGCCTCTGAAATGTGTTCCCGCAAGTCCAATATAAATACGGTAAATACGGAGAACATCATGGTGACCTTCATCGGCACGAAAGAACTGCAAAACCACTTGAAGAAGACCAGACTGGAAGACGCCATTACACGTCTGGCTGGCATGATCAAGGAAGACTATTTGCGCTGGCAATCATTTGACAAATCTGCGCGAATAGCCAATCACTCAGACGTAGGTGTCATAGAGCTGATGCCTATCTCTGACGGCAACCAATATTCATTCAAATATGTCAATGGTCACCCGAAGAACACCCAGGCTGGTTTGCTGACGGTGACTGCCTTTGGCGTACTGGCTGATGTGAATACCGGCTACCCTCGCCTGCTGTCAGAATTGACACTGACAACTGCCATACGCACTGCCGCCACCTCGGCCCTGGCAGCGACTTATATGGCCAGGCCAAACAGCCGTGTCATGGCACTGATAGGCAATGGTGCGCAAAGCGAGTTTCAGGCAGTGGCGTTTCATGCCATGCTGGGCATTAAAGAGTTGCGTGTATATGACATAGACCCTGCAGCAACTGACAAATTAATTCATAATTTGCGTATGTATCCTGAATTGCGCGTGATACGTGCCAGTTCCACTGCCGAGGCAGTCAAAGGCGCGGACATCGTGACTACGGTGACAGCAGATAAAACCAATGCCATCATATTGACCCCGGACATGATAGAACCCGGCATGCATATCAATGGCGTAGGCGGCGATTGTCCAGGAAAGACGGAATTGCATGCAGATATTTTGAGTAACGCCTATGTGGTGGTGGAATATGAACCGCAATCCCGCATAGAAGGTGAATTGCAGCAAATGCCGGCAGATTTCAAGGTGACCGAACTGTGGACTATTCTGGCAGGGAATGCTACTGGTCGCAGCAATGCAGAGCAAGTAACAGTATTTGATTCTGTAGGATTTGCACTGGAAGATTTTTCTGCCATGCGTTATCTGGAAAAATATGTCATGCAGGCCAATTCACCGGTACTGGATCTGATCCCTGAAATGATGAACCCGAAAGACCTGTTTGGTATGGGGATGGCAGTAACAAGCACCAATGTTGCCAGCCCTGCCCGTAGCAATACAGATTGTGCAGTACCAATAAACGCTTGAAGTCAAACTTGACCACGGCATTACACTAGAAACGAATGAAAACCATTTCCTTAATTGGAGCGCCTACCGATGTAGGCGCAAGCGTCAGAGGCGCGGGCATGGGGCCCGACGCATTACGTGTGGCGGGCCTGAACGAGGCTTTGACGGCACGCGGCCTGAAAGTCATCGACCATGGCAATTTGCATGGTCCGGCCAATCCCTGGGAACAACCAGTGAATGGCCTGCGCCACCTCAAAGAGGCGATAGACTGGAACCAGGCCGTGTACGATGCCGTCGACAAGGCCTTACAGGAAGGCCATATGCCCATGATGCTCGGTGGTGATCATTGTCTGGCCATAGGTTCCATCAGCGCGGTGGCAGCCCACTGCCGTCGTGTTGGCAAGAAACTGCGCGTTTTATGGTTTGATGCCCATGCTGACAGCAACCTGTCGACTATCAGCCCTACCGGCAATATCCACGGCATGCCTGTCGCCTGCCTGATGGGTCATGGCCCCAAAGAGCTGATCAACTACAGCGGCCAGACTCCCGCCATCCAACCTGCAGATATCCGCCTGATAGGCATACGCAGCGTCGATGATGGCGAGCGCAAGTTCATCCACGAAATGGGTATGCAGGTATTCGACATGCGCTACATCGATGAATATGGCATGCGCAATGTCATGTCTTCAGTGCTGGCGAATCTGGACAGCAATACCCATTTGCACGTGAGCTTTGACCTTGACTGCCTGGACCCCGGCATCGCCCCCGGTGTTGGTACTGCCGTACTCGGTGGCCCTAGCTATCGAGAGGCACAATTGTGTATGGAAATGGTGGCTGATACCGGCTTGATGGCTTCACTGGACGTGGTCGAACTCAACCCTGCACTGGATGTACGCAATCAAACCGCCGTTCTGGCGGTTGACCTGATCGAAAGCCTGTTTGGCAAATCTACGCTGGTCAGGATGTAAGTTCTGAAGACCATCAGCAAACCTGGTTTGCTGATGATTTGCTGATGATTTGCTGCATCCCGAACAGTTATTCATGATAACTTAATGTCTGATGCTTTACCAAGACTCAGGCAAATGAAAACTCCCCCTCCCGCCAGGCTGCACCTGCTACCGGCAAAATCAGCCTCATATACGGTGGTCTTGCGACGCAAGCCCACAGACTGGTTTCACGTCCTGCGCTGGAATACGGAAACAGATGAAATAGAAAACGGTGCCTGGTTCCATGGGACACTCTACCCGACCCGGGCTGACCTGTCGTTTGATGGACGTTTCCTGGTTTTTCTGGCGCTGGAGAAAGGGATAGCATGTTTAAACCGGATCTCTCATGCGCCGCTGTTGACACAGATCCATGAAGCCGAAGCAAACGGCACTTATCGTGGCGGAGGCTATTGGGAAAGCCCGACACACCTGCGCCTGAACGGCTGGACTATCGAGGCCCGGGATGGGCGCAAAAAAGTCGAAGAGACGCTCTCAGCTACACTGGAGACTTATGAAGATGAACTTGGTGAAACCGGTGTCCTATACCAGCGTTTACGCCGGGATGGATGGAGCCGTGCAGGAGATAACTGGGGTAACACCAGTCAGTCTGGCAATCATATTTGTACAGGCGATGATGGCTGGACAAACCAGCCAAGCGCAGCACACCCCACACTAAGAATGGTGAATACAGGCTACAAAAATAGCAGCTTGCAATTCAAGTTCTGGCTAGAAGAATTTCCCAAACTAATTCCTGAACAAGCAGACTGGGCATGCTGGGATGCCTTGGGGCAGTTATTATTTTCATGCGCCGGTTCGCTCTATAAATACGCACTTGATGACATACGCGCAGGTACAGCAAGAACTGTCATCAATCTTGAACATTTATCGCCGCCCGCCAGCCTGGAGTAATGATTTACACCCTAGCCGTATAAAGCAAAAGCCCCGCTGCAACGTCAATCACAGCGGGGCTTTTTTGTACAGATCAATACAGCTACAGAAAATTACTCAACTGCCTTCACCATATCTTCAATCACTTTCTTGGCATCGCCAAACACCATCATGGTTTTATCCATGTAGAACAATTCATTGTCCAGCCCTGCATAGCCAGAAGCCATGGAGCGCTTGTTGACGATAACGGTCTTGGCTTTGTAGGCTTCCAGGATAGGCATGCCAGCAATCGGTGATTTGGGGTCTTTTGCCGCAGGATTAACCACGTCATTTGCACCCAATACCAATACCACGTCAGCTTGGCCAAATTCGCTGTTGATGTCTTCCATCTCGAATACCTGGTCGTAGGGTACTTCAGCTTCTGCCAGCAAGACGTTCATGTGACCAGGCATGCGCCCTGCCACAGGGTGAATCGCATACTTGACGGTAATACCTTTGTGCGTCAGTTTTTCTGTCAGTTCTTTCAGGGCATGCTGGGCACGTGCGACCGCCAGGCCATAACCAGGAACGATGATGACAGTCTCTGCATTGCCGAGCAGGAAAGCCACGTCATCAGCAGAACCGGATTTAACGGTACGCTGCGCCTGGTCACCTGTAGCAGCAGTAGCAGCTTCGCCACCAAAACCACCCAAGATTACATTGAAGAACGAACGGTTCATCGCCTTGCACATGATGTAAGACAGGATGGCACCAGAAGAACCTACCAGCGAACCGGCAATGATGAGCATGGAGTTATTCAGCGAAAAGCCGATACCTGCAGCGGCCCAGCCAGAATAACTGTTCAGCATCGATACCACCACCGGCATATCAGCACCACCGATAGGGATGATGATGAGCACACCCAGCACGAAGGCCAGAGCCGTCATGATGATGAACGGTGTCCAGCTTTGCGTGACGCAGAAGGCTATACCACAAGCCAGCATCGCAATTGCCAAGACCAGGTTCAACTGATGCTGACCACTGAAGCTGACCGGTGCGCCTTGGAACAGACGGAACTTGTACTTGCCCGACAATTTACCAAAGGCGATGACAGAACCAGAGAAAGTAATCGCACCGACAAAAGTGCCGATAAACAATTCCAGACGGTTACCAAAAGGTATAGGCTGGTCTCTTGCGACGATATTGAATACCCATGGCTCGGAAACGACGGCCACGGCGATACACACCGCTGCCAAACCGATCAATGAGTGCATCGCTGCGACCAGTTCCGGCATCTTGGTCATCTCTACGCGCTTGGCCAGCGTAGCACCTATGCCACCACCGACGATGACGCCGATGGCAACCAGGCCATAGCCCAAACCTGCGCCACTACTTTCGCTTTTCAGTTTGACGATCAGGGCAATGGTGGTCGCGACCGCGATTGCCATGCCTATCATGCCAAAGCTGTTACCACGGCGTGCCGTGGAGGGGTGGGACAAGCCTTTGAGTGCCTGGATAAAGCAGACGGATGCGATCAGATAGAGCATCGTTACCAGATTCATGCTCATTATTTGCCCTCCTTGTCAGTATGGGCAACGGCCTTAGGCTCTTTTTTCTTGAACATTTCCAGCATCCTCTGGGTAACCAGAAAACCGCCGAATACATTCACTGCCGCCAGTGCGACGGCTACCGTGCCCATGACCTGGGCCAGCAGGCCTTCGGTCAAACCGGCGGCCAACATGGCACCGACAATGATGATGGCAGAAATGGCATTGGTCACCGCCATCAAAGGCGTGTGCAGGGCTGGTGTTACTGTCCACACCACATGGTAACCGACATAAATTGCCAGCACGAAGATGATGAGATTGGTAAGGGTATGACTAACTTCCATGATGTCCTCTCTTTAATTGGATTGAGACATGCAAATCGAGACATGAGCAAGCAGAACTTTAGATGCCGCCTGCCCCGGCTACGTTATTTATACTCTTTGATACTGGTGATCTGATTCTTGCCATTCACGAAAACGACATTTGGTTTATACGCTTTTGCTTCTTCTTCTGTCATCGGCGCATAGGTACAGATAATCATCAGATCGCCCAGTTGTACGCGGCGGGCTGCAGCGCCATTGAGTGAAATTTCACCGCTGCCACGTTTGCCTTTAATGGCATAAGTGGAGAAGCGTTCACCGTTGTTGACGTTATACAGCTCTATCTGTTCGTTTTCGATGATGTTGGCAGCGTCGAGCAGATCTTCATCGATACCGCACGATCCTTCGTAGTGCAGGTCACACTGGGTTACAGTTGCGCGATGAATTTTGGCGCGGAGCATATTTCTTTGCATGGTCGTTCTACTTTCTGATACTTAAAAAAATCTTAAACTTTAATCTACTTCTTTACTTCTTCAAGACTTCACCAGCCGAGCACACCAGGGTGGCAGCGATGATTTCGTCTTCACGGTTAATCGCCAGCGCAGCATCCTTGTCGATAATAAGCTTGAGGAAGTCCAGCACATTGCGAGAGTACAAGGCCGATGCATCAGCAGCCACCAGAGTTGCCAGATTAGGCTCACCGATGATGTGTACACCGTACTTGGTGACAGTCTTGTTGAGCTCAGACAAAGGGCAATTGCCACCCTGCTCTACCGCCATGTCGACGATGACTGAGCCTGGCTTCATGGCTTTTACTGTCTCTTCCGAAATCAATATCGGTGCCTTGCGGCCAGGGATCAGGGCTGTGGTGATGATGATGTCAGCCTGCTTGGCACGTTCATGCACCAGGGCTGCCTGTCTTTCCATCCACGCTGCTGGCATGGAACGGGCATAGCCGCCTACGCCTTTGGCGATCTCGCGCTCTTCATCGGTTTCATAAGGCACATCGATGAATTTTGCACCCAGGGATTCAACCTGCTCCTTGACGGGGGGGCGTACGTCAGATGCTTCAATCACAGCACCCAGGCGCTTGGCCGTGGCAATGGCTTGCAAACCAGCTACGCCCACCCCCATGATCAATACGCGTGCAGCCTTGACCGTGCCCGCAGCCGTCATCAACATGGGCATGAAGCGTTGATAAGTATTGGCGGCCAGCATGACAGCCTTGTAACCGGCGATATTAGCTTGCGAAGACAAGACGTCGAGCGACTGCGCACGGGTAATGCGCGGTGCAGCTTCGAGTGCAAATGCGGACAGGCCGTGTGTGGCCATTGCCGCAATATTGTCTGCGTCAAAAGGATTGAGCATGCCGACCAGCACAGCGCCTGATTTCATCAGGGCACGTTCTTCTGCATTGGGGGCACGTACTTTTAAGACCAGCTCAGCGCCCAGCGCATCGGCAGCCGTGCCGATTTCTGCACCGGCAGCCTGGTAAGCCTCGTCAGTAATACTGGACGCCACGCCTGCACCAGACTGCACGATCACCTGATGTTTGGCTGCAACATATTTTTTTATCGTTTCTGGAGTTGCCGCAACACGCGTCTCCCCCGGCCGTGACTCGGCGGGTATGCCGATTTTCATAGATTTGCTCCCTTTTTTAGTGTGAATACTGGTGTAACAATTACGTGCTGTTGCGGTCAAGGGTAAGCTCTGGCCGCTCCATTATTTTTTGCTGATACAGGTAAATCACTTTCTTACCCGAATCTTACATTTGATATTCGACAACGATATTACACGCAAAATGTTTTTTAGCACAACCGTTCACTTTTTTGTGTTTTCTACAAATCCCTATACAGAATCAAGCTGACGATACCCAGAATATCCACATAGAAGTAAATTATTTCCTTTAAAAACAGTCACTTGAAAACAAAACCTGCACTTGCGCCAGTTTGGTGCAAAATAAAAATAGCAGGAATCCTCGAAAATAAGCGGGCATAGATAAATTACGCATTAGCTAATTCGCTTTCAAATTTGCTGGTTTGCCACACAAAATTTGACGGCAAAGTAAAATGTCGGACTTACTGAGAGAAGCCATGTCTGCCATTTGGAAACCATCCGTCACTGTAGCCGCAATCATAGAGCGCAACCAACAGTTTTTCATGATAGAAGAAGAAACTATTGATGGCGTGCGCATCAATCAGCCCGCAGGTCACCTGGACCCTGATGAAAGCCTGCTTCAAGCCGTCATCCGTGAAACCCTGGAAGAAACTGCGCATGACTTCTTACCAACGGCGCTGATAGGCACTTACCTGTCGCGCTTTGTTTCACCGAAGACCGGTGAAGAAGTCACTTATCTACGTTTTGCTTTTACCGGTGAACTGGGCAAGGCGCATGAGCGTGCCCTCGATACCGGCATCTTGCGCACTGTGTGGATGAGTTATGACGAGATCGTGGCAACACAGGACAGCCATCGCAGCCCTCTCGTCAAGCAATGCATAGAAGATTATTTGCAGGGCAAGCGCGCGCCGCTGTCCCTGTTGTTTACCCATCCAAGCGCACTTGGAAACTTGGAACCGCAAAAATGAGCAAGAAAAAAGTAGTGATAGGCATGTCTGGCGGCGTTGATTCTTCCGTCTCGGCATGGCTACTGAAAGAACAGGGCTATGAAGTCATCGGCCTGTACATGAAAAACTGGGAAGATGACGACGATTCAGAATATTGCTCTACCCGTGAAGACTGGATAGATGCCGTCAGCGTTGCCGACGTCGTTGGCGTCGATATCGAAGCCGTGAATTTCGCCAGTGAATACAAGGACCGCGTCTTTGCCGAGTTCCTGCGTGAATACCAGGCTGGCCGCACGCCCAACCCGGACGTGCTGTGCAATGCCGAAATCAAGTTCAAGGCTTTTCTTGACCACGCCATGAAGCTGGGTGCCGATTACATCGCCACCGGCCATTATGCACGCGTGCGTGAAATGAATGGCCAGTTCCAGTTGATGAAGGCCATGGATGCCAGCAAGGACCAGAGCTACTTCCTGCACAGGCTGAACCAGAAGCAACTGGCAAATACCCTGTTCCCGCTTGGTGAAATCCACAAAACTGAAGTGCGCAAGATTGCTGAACAATTGCAATTGCCGAATGCAAAGAAAAAAGATTCGACTGGCATCTGCTTTATCGGCGAGCGCCCTTTCCGCGAATTTTTGAACCGTTATCTGTCATACAAACCTGGCAACATACAAACGCCTGAAGGTAAAATCATAGGCCAGCATGTGGGCCTGAGTTTTTATACCCTGGGTCAGCGCAAAGGCATAGGCATAGGCGGCATCAAGTCGCACCAGAATGCCGACGGCAGCAGCGATGCCTGGTATGTGGCGAAAAAAGATGTTGAAGCCAACACCCTGTATGCAGTGCAAGGCCATGACCACCCTTGGTTATTATCTGCTGGTCTCGAAGCAGGGCAAGTCAGTTGGGTTGCTGGTGAAGCGCCGCAAGCTGGTGACTTGTCTGCCAAGACCCGTTACCGCCAGCCTGATGTGGCTTGCCATTTCAGTGGCGACAGCGTGCGCTTTCAACTGGACTTCCCGCAGGCACAATGGGCAGTTACCCCTGGGCAGTCTGCCGTCTTGTACGATGGTGATGTTTGTCTGGGTGGTGGGATTATTGATATCGCCAGCCGTAAGGCCGATTAAAAGTGGTCTGCTGAGACTTGACTTTCCAAAATCTTTGCCAGGTTCAAAAATGCCCACGAGTCTGTGGGCATTTTCATTTCAGCTACTGAAATTTACATAACCGGGCTTATCATTTAACCATCCTTTAGCTGCAAGTCTTTCTCCTGACACAATCATTAGCAAGCGTAAATCCGGGTAAATTCAGAACAAAATTTGATGTATTTTGTTTATCCTGACAAAACTCCCAAATAGACCAAATTATCCAAAATATGTACGGAGAGAGACATTCATCGATTTGACACGATTCATTTCTTTACAATTTAAATCGATGAAATTATATTTACATTTCTATTTCATCGGAAAAGCCCGTCGATATGAATCGTCCTGATACGCAATCCCTGGGTGGTACTGTCAATGCGCGCATAGGCAAGGTCTATATGAACTTGTCAAAAGCGCATAGAAAAGCAGCAGACTATGTCTTGTCGAATGTTTTTCGCTCAGCCACCATGTCTATCGATGAGCTGGCGAATGCCGTCGGCATTTCCGTTGCCACCGCAAATCGCTTTGCCAGAGCCTTGGGCTTTGAAGGTTATCCGCAATTCCGGGCAGAACTGGTGTATGGTTTTGAAGCCATGCTGGCGCCCATAGATAACTTGCGCAGTGAAATCCAGCGCCCTGCCACCAGCACAGAAATCATTTCCAGCTCGCTCAATGAAGACATGGCCAATCTGGAAGCTACCCGTCGCGGGCTGTCTCCTGACTTGTGCAATCAGGCCGTGCGCCAGATCCTGAATGCAGAGAGAATATATATCGTTGGCTATGGCGCCAGCGCCTTTCTGGCTGGCCTGATGGCGCATAGCCTGGACCCGTTTTGCAATACCGTGCAATCGACGCTGGGCTCAGGCGGGCCATCGAATGTTGCCCGCCAGTTGTTCAAGTACACAGAGCGTGATCTGGTCATCGGCATTTCTTTCCCGCGTTATGCAGAAGATGTCGTCACCATCCTGCAGCAATTGCGCGACAAGGATGTGCCCATACTGGCACTGACAGATGCGCCAAGCTCACCATTGGCTTCGCTGGCGAATATCACCCTGTATGCGCAAACCCGGCGCAATTTCTCTCCCAACTCGGAAGGCGCAGCGCTGTGCCTGATCGAAGCGATTTGCAGTGCTGTCGCCCACCAGGCAAAAGCCCCGGTACATGCTGCATCTGAAATGACCAAGTTCATGCTGCCGTGGCTGTACCAGGAACCAAATGCCACTGCCCGCAAATCGCAGGCAGCAGCAGCCAGCAAAATCATCGATATGGACAGGCCAGCTTAAGATGGGCGCGCGTGCTGCCATCGCCATCCACGGTGGTGCTGGCACGATCTTGCGTAGCACGCTGAGTGCAGAGCGCGAGGCACATTACCTGAGCACCTTGCAAGCTATCGTTTGCGCAGGCAGTGAGGTATTGGCGAAAGGTGGCAGTGCTCTGGACGCAGTGAGCCTGACTGTCAGCTTGCTGGAAGACTGCCCCATGTTCAATGCCGGCAAAGGCTCTGTATTCACCAATGCTGGCACCATAGAAATGGATGCCGCCATCATGGATGGCAATACCCGGCGTGCTGGCGCAGTTGCTTGTGTACAGCATGTGCGTAACCCCATCCAGGCGGCAAGAGCAATCATGGAGCACAGCCCGCATGTACTGATGGTGGGCCAAGGTGCAGAAACATTCCTGCGCCAGCATGGCTTGCCGTTTGAAGACAGCGCTTATTTTTATACTGAAGAACGCCACGCGCAATTGCAACGCGCGAGGCTAGAATCTGGTGTGCTGCTGGATCACGATGGAGCAAATTTGCTGACCAGTACATCAGGAAAAGCAGCAGAACCAGCACCACTTGATCCCGATAGAAAATTTGGTACGGTCGGTGCCGTCGCACTCGACTTGCAAGGCAACCTGGCCGCTGCCACCTCTACTGGCGGCATGACCAATAAATTACCGGGCCGTGTTGGCGACACACCGATGCTGGGCGCGGGTTGCTATGCGGATAATCAGACCGCCGCACTGTCATCCACAGGCACTGGCGAAGCCTTCATGCGCAGCCTGGCCCTGCATGATATTGCGGCACAAATGCAATACCTGGGATATAGCCTTGAGAAAGCAGCCCATATCGTCGTCATGGATAAACTCCCTTTAGTTGACGGCCAAGGTGGCATCATAGGCGTAGACAGACTGGGCAATATCGTCCTGCCCTTCAATACCGAAGGCATGTACCGCGCATGGCAACGCCTTGGTGAAAGCCCAGTTTCTGCGATTTACACCCCCGGCAATTAAGCGGTATTTTTTCCCACCGATTACCGGATGTACTTGCTCAAATAACACTTATACTGCGAGTGTTTTCATTTCACTTGAGATTAAACATCATGAAAAACCTGCTCAAAATAGCTGCTGGCGTAATCGCCCTGCTATTCCTGTTTGCCCTCAGTCCATTCGCCACCATCCCAGCGGGTCATCGTGGCGTGCTGACCACCTTTGGCAAACCTTCAGATGAAGTCTATAGCGAAGGCATACACTGGGTCTGGCCTGTCGCCCAAAAAATGCATAGAGTATCAGTCGCCATACAAAAAGGGGAAGGTGATGGTGATGCAGCGTCCAAGGACTTGCAAACCGTGCACACCAAGATCGCCATCAACTACCACGTCAGGCCAGATGCAGTGGTATCAGTCTATCGCGACCTTGGCAACGAACCAGGTGAGCGCATCATCATCCCCAGCGTGCAGGAAGCCGTCAAAGCGGTGACTGCCCGCTTCACCGCAGAAGAATTGATTTCCCGCCGCTCGCAAGTACGCGATGAAATCATCCTGGCCCTAAAGGAACGTATGGCCAGACATGGCCTTGTGGTCGATGAATTTTCCATCGTCAACTTCAACTTCAGCAAGACCTTTAATGAAGCTATTGAAGCAAAAACAACGGCTGATCAATTGAAGATGAAGGCCGAGCGCGACCTGCAAAGGATAGAAGTCGAAGCCAAACAAAAAATAGCCCGCGCCCGCGCCGAAGCAGAAGCACTGTCCCTGCAAAGACAGCAAGTCACACCAGAACTGCTGCGCCTGCGTGAAACTGAGAATCAGGCCAAGGCCATAGAAAAATGGGATGGCCGTTTGCCGACGACCGTGGGTGGTGCTGTGCCCTTTATCAATGTGAACAAATAATCGCGACCAGGCCAGGAAAAAGCCAAGTATGTCCGAACAAAAGTCATCCGCCCGCTTCACAGCATTTTGTATTGTTCTGCTGGTCATCTGGTATGTGCTTGACACGCCAATAGATCTGAACCTGAACTGGAACCCGGATGACTTTGATATTTTTTCTGACAATGGCTTTTCGATAGGCGGCATCGCTGTGGCACTCATCGCCATCGTCTTCGCCATGGTCATGGCGGGGTTGGTGATTGCCGGGGTGTCGCTATTACTGGTGGGGATTGCGATATTGATAGGCGGCTTGTTGCTGATGATCTTTTCGCCGTTTTTATTGCCTGTGTTGCTACTGCTTGTGGTGCTGGGGATTTTTAAGAGGAAATCGCGATAAATAAGCGATCTGCCTTACGGCTAATCCGAATCGTTGCGGTGTGACTTGAAGCAAGATTTTTGCCAAGTGGATAATGCCAACATCAAATGGCTTTTTCATGATGCAAGCTGCCAATCGCAAAAGGTGCTTTTTACCTAAACGAAAAATCGGATAGGTCATGCTAATCCTCCATAAATTCGCTTTATTCAGCGAGAGTCTTGATGGACGCTAGCGCGTGCATAAGATTCTTTGGAGAAACAGGCTTGGTGAGGAGATTGATGCCATGCTGAGCTGCATCACTACGTGCTTTCTGATCAGTTTCACCGCTAATCAGTATGACCTGCGTTCCCGCAGTTTGTAGTAATTTTGCCAAATCAAGGCCGGACTCATTTTCTGGCAATCGCACATCACAGATAGCAATGTCACGTTCTGACGCATTCAGCCGCGCCGCCGCCGCTGTCTTTGCCCAATAAACATCCCCCCCCCAGGCCTGGATTAGCTGAACCATGGCATTTCCCACCAACAAATCATCTTCAACAAGTAAGACTTTCAGGTTCTGTAAAATACGTGAATCAGAGCCCCATAAATCGCCTTGCGACATAGGGTAAACGCCCGGAATCGGTTCTGGCTTTTGGGCAAGATCAGGGAGATGCCGTGAGAGCGTCAGCGTCATGCAACACCCGCGGCCTGGTTCAGAGCGCACACTGATTGCGCCACTTAACAACTCACTTAAACGTTTTGCAATTGCCAAACCCAGGCCAAGTCCTTGTGACGGATCACGCGACTGGTTATTGATCTGCACAAATTCAGAAAAGATCAGTGCCTGATCTTTCTCTGCAATGCCGCAGCCAGCATCCCGCACCTGAATCTTCCATTGATCACCTGCCGGGCGTACGGCAATCACTACCGCACGGCCAGGAGGAGAATACTTGATCGCATTCCCCAACAGATTGGACAACACCCGTTTGAGCATTAATTCGTCTGCATAAACCAGGCTGTCTGGTTTAACAAGGGCAACCAGACGCACACCATTGCGCTCTGCCACTGGGCTATGTTGAAGTATTAGTTCCTTTACCAAAGGTGCTAGCGCCAGGGCGCGCAGATCAGGTTGTTCCATATTGGCTTCAAGGCGGGCCAGATCAAGTACTTTGGAAAGCAGATCGTTCAAGGTTTGCCAGGACAGAGTAATGCCAACCACCGCATGTCTGGCCTGCGGGTTACCTGACTCTGCCACCACGCGCTCTATCGCGTCCAGGTAGAGCCCAATCGCATGCACGGGTTGACGCAGATCATGACTGATCGCCGCAAAGAAACGTGATTTGGCGATTGCCACAGCACTCATTGCCCTGGCCGCACTTTCCGCCTGCATACGTGACTCAAACTGCGTGCGCATCAAGCGCATGTGAACGCCCGTCAGTTGTGCCAGTGGGATAGGTACGAACAGTGTACAGCAGCCCAATACCCAGCTCGCCGTTTGACCCAGTGTCAAGCCTTCGATAATGAGATGAAGCGCGTTCGGCGTCCCAAGAATCAGCAGGGACACCATAATCCGCACCCAGTCCATACCGGCCAGATGGGTAATCAACACCGTTGCCGTGCCCAATAAATAGACCGTCAACAAGGCCTGCATGGCGATATCGCCTGGCACATATAAAAAGTAAGTGCCACTTGATATGCTTGCCATATACACCCAGATCAGGCCGCGCAAAAGCCAGCGTCGACGCTGTTCAGGCATGCGGTCGAATTTGGTCCGACGTATGATTGCCAGGCGCAGTGTCCCGGTAAAAGCCACCAGCAACCACCAGGTGAGTGGCTTCCAGGCCGGTAATATGTTGGAAAAATAGTAAGCAGTCAATGCCAGTGCCGCCATGGCACCGGGGAAGATCAATGCATCGACCGGTATTTCCTCTGGGTCAGGCTGTGAAATGACTGGCGCGGCTGTTTCCACGCTCATTTCAAATCCTCATCAAAACGCGCCGCCTGCGTGCGATTAGTGACGTTGAGCTGTTTAAAAATCTCGCTCATATAATTCTTGACGGTGCCTTCGCTGATATTCAACTGTTGCGCAATACTTTTGTTGGTCATACCCATGCGCAACAGTTCTCGCACCTCTTCCAGGCGCGGGCTCAGCCTTACAACTGCCTCCTGCTTTGGCTCGCTGAGTTGGACAAAGCCTGGTCTGCCGCCTTCAAGGCTGGACTTGATCGCTGTCTTCATTTGCGCGGCGCTGGCATTCTTTGACACAAACGCGCAGACTGAAGGAAGATTCAGGCAGCGACGCACCAGGTCGGGTGAACTGAGTGCCGATACCACCACAACTGGTATTTGCGGCCACTTGCTCAGAATATCCTGCAAGGCATCACCCCGCTCCATCCCTGGCATGTTCAGGTCAATCAGCGCCAGGTGTGGCTGTGCTTGCACTGCCATGGCCGCGCTCAGCGTCATGGCATCACTTGCATCGACGAATTCAACATGCGGAAGAATGTCCCTGATCAGCATCTTTAGCCCATCGCGCACCAGCGCATGGTCCTCCGCAATGACAACGGTGATCTCTTCATTTGCAAGTGGTGGTGTCAAGGATTCATTCATTCTTCAAGTGTAAGGATATGAGCCTGATTACACAAGAATGAAATTAGTCATATCGGTCTGTGAATTTGCTTGGATGAGACTTTTTACGTTTGGTTGCAATACCTGCAAGGAACAAGCGATGTAAAGCTTTTGGATGTCTGCTGATGTATTTGCCATTAGGAACCTTTAATTGGTATGTTGAACTACGTATTCGGTTAGAAGTTTTTTAGCGCATGTCGTTTAAGCTTTATGCAATCAGATTGGCCGCAGTAATAGTGCCAACCGTACCTGTCAATTTCACAAAGAAGTCGGTATTGTCAAGCTGGAAGACATTTGAACCGTTGTTCTCAAACAGATAAGTTCCTGCTGCTGTACCTCCCGCTATCTTGATCAGGAAAGCTTCACTTGTCTGATTTTCCCCGATAACGGAGACCATGGCGTCTATCATGCTCAGATAGTCGGACGTATCGGCAGTAGTTATGTTGTAGGAGGTCACTCTCGTTGCATTGACGCCAGTCTTGAAATAATCCGAACCGGTCGCATTGAAATTACTCACCACGTCTATCTGCGTCTTATTCGACATAGTGGCCCCAGTTTCTATCAATGTTTCCGAGCCTGAACCAGTGGTCTGCAGATTAATCGTATCCACCGCCGCACCACCTGTGATGGTTGTCGCCGCAGAGCTGGAACCCAGCAGGTTCAATGTCTGGCCACCAGTACCCAGGGTAATGGTGTTGTCGCCCGTGCTCTTGGTATAGTTCAACGTGACACCTGCGCCATTCGCGTTGGTGAAGCTGGCTGTACCTGTACTGCCAGCCACGTTGATGGTTTCGATATTCGAGACTCTGGTACTCAGATTAATGTTCTGGGTGGTGGTCGCGCCGATATTGAGTGTATCCGTACCATTGCCGCCATTCACCCAGGGCTGGCGGGAGGTGATCTGGTTGTCCGTAAAATTGAAAGTATCGCTACCTGATCCACCAATCACATTGTACACAGAATTGCCTGACGTAAAATTGTTGGTGCCATTGGCGAGCTTATAGTTTCCTATCGCGCCGAAGGCACTGAAGGTACCAGCCGTAGTCAACGTGAGTGTTTCATTTCCGTAAGCATAGATGTTGCCGGTAAATTGAGACATCTGGGCTATTGTTGCCGTGATGTTCGCGTCCAAGTCCAGACGCAAGACTTCAAAGCCGGTGATCGTGGCATTGCTGATATCCGGACTCGATCCTATCAATTTCAGATTATCATAAGTACCTGTACCAGCAGTATAAGTACCAAGGATGGTCACTCCAACGAGGATCAGGGAATTACTGCCGTTGCCTAAGGACGCCGTGCTGGAAACAGTGCCAATGATTGTCAAATTGTCGCTTCCACTACCGCCAGTGTAGTTAACACCTGCCGTGGTAGAGAACATGTTGACGTAATTGTGACCGCTGGCACTGCCTTTGACAGTAGCTGCGCCTGTCAGGGCACCGGATGTCCAGCTAAAGTCGCCCAGGGTAATGCCGCTGGCATCCACCGTCGTCAACGCGGTGCTCGATGATGACAGGGTCAAGCCCGCATTGCCACTCACATTGATGGTTTTGACTGAATTACCCAGCCAGGTCAGTGAGTCGTTGAAAGCGCCTGTCGGTGTACCCTGGCTATCAACGGTTGTGATATTCGCAGTCTCTACACCGGATGCAGTAACACCGGTGTTGGCAAAGGCGATGCCAGAAGTACTGCCATCAGTCAGCGTCAGGTTGACGACATCATTGACACCACCGACAAACGCAGCATTGGAAATGGTAAAGGCCGTACCCGAACCATTGAGCGTGATATTGCCATTGCTGGGCAAGTTGCTCAATGTCAGTCCATTGGCGGCAGAGAAAGTGACGTCGCTATAATTACCCAATACCTGCAAGTCGACGGTCTGATTGGTCACACTGGTGAGGCGCAGCTTCTCAAAGCCGCTGACATTGGCAGCAAAGGTGCCGGAACCGGAAGCTGTGGCAGCATAAGCAGCCGGCAGCACGATCGTGTCAGTGCCGGAGCCGCCATTCACAACGATAGGTAACAAGGCTGAGTTG
>NZ_JAUXQE010000003.1:0-39146 GCF_030683615.1 Undibacterium sp. | reverse complement strand
GCGCTTCGGATAATGCGGTTCAATGATTGCGCAGAGTTCCTTCCACGGCACTATCTTGTGCATCGTGTCGAGAAAAACGTCACGTCGTGTCGGTTTGCGATGTTGTTCGAAGCTCGCATTCTGATCTTCTGCCATCGCCAGTGTCTGTTGTTTCATGGAAGTCAAACGTCTTGTTCGGTTGTCAGTCTTTAACGCTTGAGAATAGAATCCGTTTACTTAATCAGCGTAGCCTTAATCCAACTGAAGCGGGAGCAGCGGTACCGTACAACGGCGTCAATCCTAGTCCGAGCAGCAGTATCCTGCAAGGGGAGTGGGCAACCAGTAATGTCCTGGCCACACAAACAAAAATGGCATTCTGGTATCCGGTAGGTGGTAACCAGGTGTCAAATCACATCCTCAACAAACGAATTACCATCGGCCTGCCCAATATGCCGCATGTGATCGAGTATCTGACGCAATTTACCATCCCTGGTAATGAATCGCATTCTTTCGGCGTATTTGAGGCTCTGACAGGGTATATGCCACCAGAGTTTTCCAAGTTTTATACATTTGACGTCAGAAACAATGCCGTCATGGAGGCCCCATTAAGTGACGGGCCTGGTGAGCAAAATCTGCCTGTCATTTTTTCTACGCCAGACGGTGGATGGGCAATGGGGATTTATTCGCCAGAAGCGCCACAAGCCACATTCGCAGGCTTAGGCTATGGTCGGTTCAGATTTCCAGATACGGTGAAATGGAATAATGTATTTCGCATTTACAATCCGTCTGGCACCTATCACTTCAGGTCTTACGTCATCGTTGGATCATTGGAAAACGTCAAGGTTTCAATGAAACAATTATATAACTATGTGCATTGATAAATTGCCCGCGCACTCCTCCGCTTGATCCAGCCGTTGCGTCATTACGTCATTGCGCAGCGCGTTTTAAAATACGCGCTGCGCAATGGTGATTGACAAGAGTGCGATTGGCATGCGTGCGATTACGCCATACTATTCGCTCCTACGGACCTGCACTTTGCATTCACGGAATGTGGGTAATTTAGGCCGGCCTTATATACCAAATATCTTTAGCTCACACTGCCGTTTTTCTTCCTCTACTTTTAATTTTTCACAGCTGCGAAGACGTGGTTTTAATTCTGCCAGTTCGGCATATTTTTCGTTTCTCTCTAATGCCATACATTTCTTTAAGTTGTGCACATAAATATAAGTGGTATTGACATCAGGATTTTCAAAAACTTCGGTCGTTATTTTTGGCATGACACGCAAAGTCAACGGGTCATTCTGCAATCCATCTTTGACGAGAACGGTGACATTTTCCAGTGACATGCCCTTGTTTCTGGCAACGGCAATATTGGATGCAGACTGTGCGACATTTTCGCAGAGAGGCACTCGCTTCAATGGATCCCATGCAGACCGTGGGTTTCTTTCGAGGTAGTTGGTAATATAGCGCGTATCTGCATTTTGGCCTTTGTAATGCGAACAGGCATCGACAATTGCAGCTTGAGTTGCGCCACGCTTGATGGTCTGATCTGCATAAATAAGTTCATAGATTTTGCCAACAACCGTGATGTATTCAGACAGCAAGTTTGCTGGAATTTTAAGATGACGATTCATTGATGCTTTGACCATGTTGAATGCAATCTCCTTCGGCATTGCAGAATCACGTCCGTCTACTGCGAAGTCTGCATACATATCCAGGTTTGAACAAACCTTCAAGGTTTCTTCATTGACAGGAGGTTGAATGCTTTGGTCTGCTGCCTTTACTGAAAAGCAAAATCCCATGCTCAGGATGAAAAAGAGGGTCAATATTTTATTTTGCATTATTTGAATACCAGGTTCAGAAAGAGACAAGAAGGTGCAAGAGCCAAGTAGGGACAGGCTTTATATTATAGCAACTTCACAATGAGAAAATGTATGAATGTGATCGTCATAATCGGCTCACTGTCGAAAATCGCACCGAAGCAAATGCTGGAATTTAGTCATTTCAGATCAATGATCTTTAAATGTTTGCTTAAGAAAGCTGACAGAGTCTTTCGCTTAACCCAGCGAGCAAAATAAATTGATCGCTGGATTATGCCTGCCCCGACAATGTACAGGCCCTGCAATGATGATGCGTCTCGTGCCTCAGGCAATTTCGCTGTCAATCAGCTTACTCCAATAAGCAGCTAATTTTTTATACCCTGTCAGATTAGGATGAATCTCATTTTCCCAATCATTGGATTCGCCTTTACTGCCAGGTTCAGCAGGTGTCAGTAAATTTTTGGTATCAACGGCAACCACACGGTTGCCAGGTATTTTGGCAAGCTCTTCAATGACACTGAACATTTCATTGATTAAGAGTTTTTTGATGCTCCCCCATAACTCAGGAGGGATCTTATGTTTTTTTAGCGATACGGCCAACCAGCCATTTGGTGCAACAATTGGTATGCCAGCCATTCGGGGAGTGGCGTAAGCATATGAGTGCGCCAGGATAGGTATGCCTGCATAATTTTTGTTTCTGGTTTCAATCAGCTTTTGATAGTGACCAAGCATGCGAAACTTGAATACTTCCAGCCCTTGTGGACATATATAGGCCTCTGGCAATTGTCTTTGTGGAGCAGGCACTTCTGATGTATTGAGTAATATCCTGTGCGACCTGTCCAGTTTTTGATCGGCAGCGGCCAATGCGATCAAATCATTGCCACCACCAGACACGAGGATGCCGCGATAGGGAATTCCATTTTTCAAGAGCAATTCCCTGAACAGTGCCCGGTTCTGCAATTCATTGACCATGTTCTTTAATTCTTGTCCCGAACGGGCAAATCCGACTATTGTGTATTCTTTTTTCAAATCCAGTTGATACAGGATATTGCTCGTGTCCCAAGGCGGAAGTGACCCCACATCAAACCAGGAATCTCCAATTGCCAGCAGTGGCAATCCTGAGATTTTTTCAGCTTCAATTTCTTTGGTAATCGAGTAAATGAGATGTGGACGCATGAAATTTTCCCTTAATAAATTCGTCGAATCAGATTGAGGTGTAATGCATTGAATTGATTGGAACTTGACGTGACCATGCATAGCTACTGATCAGTGACAACTTCCCTTGCAGAAATTTCCCGCTATTGACGTTTGGCGCGGCATTAACTTTTCCGTTGCTATAGCATCCTTTGCCCGCCTATCCCGCACTTGCGCCTGATGATTGCAACTTGATTCCAAACTGCGTGAGACAGTTGAAATACTACATTGTTATTTGCTTAAATAATTATAAGTTCAACTAGTTTTTTTTATAATCATCTACCATTGCAACAATGTGCTTGTTATTCATGCCGGGCAGAAATTCTTTACCTTATCTGGGGATACAGGACAGCTTCTACTCCAACGATTTTCCTTATGCAATCTGGGAAAAAAACTTTGGAATTGCATCCTTAGATTGCAACAATGGGAATGATGTGGATAACGGCAAGATAACATTAAGTTAAGACTGGATTTGCAGAAACCCCCGTAATATGCTTTAATTTGCAACCTGGTTGCAAATTCCTGAGGTTTAAAATTCACTCCACGCTGTTATCCATACTGTTTGCTACCACAATTGCTGGTGTCTTGAGCATCACTGCGGCTGCCATTTTTTCGTTTTCGTTGCTCTCCAAAGTGGTAGAGCGCATGGTGAGCTTGTCGGTGGGCATCATGTTGTCCACTTCTTTGCTGCATGCCTTGCCAGAGGCTTTTGAATCAGGGGCTGACGCGCGCACGCTGTTTGCCTGCCTGCTGGGTGGCTTGCTGGCTTTCTTTTTGCTGGAAAAATTCGCCATCCTGCGCCACTCGCATCACCATGAGGGGGATGGTCACGAACATGAACATGGTCATGATGCGCATGAGGCGGGCAAGGCGGGCTGGATGATACTGGTGGGCGATGGCCTGCATAATTTCACTGATGGCATATTGATCGCAGCGGCGTTTTTGGCCAACCCCAAACTGGGCCTGGTGACTGGCCTGGCCATCATCGCTCATGAAATCCCGCAAGAAATAGGTGATTTCATTGTCTTGCTGAATGCCGGTTTTAGCCGCATGCGTGCTTATATGTACAACCTGATCTGCAGCATGATGGGTGTGGTTGGTGGCGTGATTGGCTATTACACGCTGGAAAGCGCCAGCGGCATGATCCCGTATGTGCTGGTGTTTGCGTCTTCCGGGTTTATCTATATTGCGGTCAGCGATTTGATGCCGCAGATGCAGAGACGGGCGACGTTGAAAGAAACGATACCGCAGATTATTCTGGTGTCACTGGGGGTGGTGCTGGTGTTGTTTGTCACCAGGCATCATTAGTCATTTTAGAATTTGCTTGTACTCGTTGGTTGGGCCGGGCCCAACCAACGAAATGCAATCCCCGTCTGTTAATTCAACGCTCCACCGGCCTGGATGCATCTGCACACCACTCACTCCACGATCCTGGATACAAAGCCGCTCCGTGCAGGCCGGCTACTTCCAGCGCCAGAAGGTTATGGCAGGCGGTAACGCCTGAGCCACATTGCATGATGGCATTGCTGACATCACCCACAACAGCAGACCACTCTTGCAGTAACTGATCGGCAGCTTTGAAGCGGCCATCGGCTTTCAGGTTGTCTTTGAAGAAGCGGTTTTTAGCTCCGGGGATATGGCCGCCGACTGGATCGATGGTTTCATTCTCGCCACGGAAGCGGTCAGCAGCGCGGGCATCAACCAGGGGTTTGGCAGCACTGCTGATATTGCCCAACACCTGGATGACATCAACTGTGTGCACCAGTGAATCACGCTCTGCAAAGCCGCCATTGCGTGCAGCGGGCACTTCTGTGGTCACCTGCTGCTCTGCTGCCAGCCAGGCTGGCAAGCCGCCATCAAGCACTGCCACGGCCCTGTGGCCCACCCAGCGCAACATCCACCAGAGGCGTGCGGCAAACATGCCGCCATGAGCATCGTAGACGATGACCTGGCTATCGTTATTGACACCCAGGGCTTGCAGGGTGGCGATGAAGTCGGCTTTTTCAGGCAGGGGATGGCGGCCACGGAAGACGCCATCTGGCCCGACTTTGGCAGCCGACAGGCGCTGGTCCAGATGGACGAATTGCGCACCAGGGATATGGCCCAGGTCATAGGCTGCCTGGCCGGCATTGGCATCCATCAAGTCATGACGACAATCCAGCACGACCCAGTTCTGGTCGTTGATATGTGTGGCCAACTCTGTTGCACTGATCAATGTTGTATACATCCTGGTCTCCTGAAAAAAGATGATGATTATTCTGAACTGATGGCGTCGCCAGGTATCGGCTTGCGATTGGCTTTGGCATTATAGAAGGTCGCAAGCAGGCCGCTACATAAAATCACGGCTATACCTAGCCAGCTTAACCAGGCCAGGCTTTCTTTCCAGATCAGCACATCCCAGACACTGGAAAACACAATACCCACATATTGCAGGTTGGCTGTGACCAGGGTATTACCCAATCGATAAGCGCGCGTCATCGCCATTTGGGCGACAGCAGCCGTCACGCCTATTGCCAGCAAGAGCATGATGCCCCTGCTATCGAGGTGATGCCAGGTAACATCGCCCGCTGCTGCATAGACTGATTTGCCGATCAGCGCACCAAATAACCCGGCCACGGCGCAGGTAAGGGAAAAATAAAACACCACGCGGTATTCAGGCTCGCCCAGCAAACCCATTTGCCTGACTTGCATATACGCCCAGGCTGCCAGCATGCCGGAGACCAGGGCAATAACGCCGCCCATGATCTGGTCAGCATGTATGCTGGGCCGTAGCAGCAGGACCACGCCGACAAAACCCATGAGGATGGCAGCGACAGGTTGCCATGCAAGGCCACGCTGCTTGCTCCACCATGCACTGATCAGCAAGATGGCGGCGATCCAGATGGGGGACATATAGTTCAGTGTCACCGCCATCGCCAAGGGTAATTTGCCGATGGCATAAAACCATAGCCACAGGGCCAGTACACCTACTGCACCACGCATCAGATGATGGTAAGGCATGCGAGTCTTTAAAGTGCCACCCTGTAACTTGACCAGCAAGGCGATCATCAGCATGCCTATGGCGCCGCGATAGGCCACGATTTCTGATGTTGAATAATCTGCTGATGCCAGCTTGACGCAGACACCCATGATGGAAAACAGAAAGCTGGCAACCAGCATCCATAAAGACTGCATAACAACGAAACTCCAAAAGATAAGGGAGGCACGAGCCTCCCTTAACATCTTACATTACACTGCGATTTTTCTTCGGTACCATTCATGGAAGTGCTGCATGCCATCTTCCATGGGGGATTGATAGGGGCCGACTTCATTGACGCCACGGTCAAACAAAATCTTGCGCCCGGCATCCATGCGCTGACCGATTTCATCATCCTCGACACAGGTTTCCATGTAGGCAGCACGTTCGGCCTCGATGAATTCGCGTTCGAACAAGACGATTTCTTCAGGATAATAAAACTCGACCACATTGCGGGTCTTGCCGGTAGCAGTTGGCCACAGGGTCGATACCACCAGCACATGCGGATACCATTCAACCATGATGTTGGGATACAGGGTCAGCCAGATCGCGCCGTACTTGGGTGCTTCACCATTGCGGAACTTGAGCACCTGTTCTTGCCAGCGCTGGTAAGTGGGCGAGCCAGACTTTTGCAAGCCCTTGTGCACGCCCACGGTTTGCACGCTGTAGTCTTCGCCGAATTCCCATTTCAGGTCGTCGCAAGAGACAAAGCTGCCCAGGCCAGGATGGAAGGGCTCGACATGATAATCTTCCAGATAGACTTCAATAAAAGTCTTCCAGTTGTAATCACATTCATGCACTTCGACATGGTCGAGCATATAGTCAGTGAAATCCAGGTCCTGGGTAACACTGAGTTTGGACATGCGTTCCATGACGTTGTAGCCGTTTTGCTCGAACAGCAGGCCATTCCAGTTTTGCAGCGGTGTACGCTGCAAATTCAGGCAAGGCGTGTCGGCAAAATGCGGCGCACCTATGAGCTCACCTTTGAGGTCATAGGTCCAGCGATGCAGCGGGCAGACAATATTATTGGTATTGCCACGTCCATTGAACATCAATGCCTGACGGTGACGACAGACATTCGACATCAGTTCTATGCCCTGCGCGCTACGCACCAGCATGCGGCCTTCGTTTTCGGCAGCAAGCGTGGCAAAGTCGCCGACATTGGGCACCATGAGTTCATGGCCGACATAACGCGGACCAGAATGGAATAAATCTTTGATTTCGCGCTGTAACAGCGTTTCATCAAAATACACGTAAACCGGAAGTTGCGCGTCAGAACGCGCGAGTGTAGACAAAGAAGCCAGATCGGACATCCCCACCCCCCAAATTAATTTGCACCAACCTAAGAGAGAAAGAATCCACAAAAACCTGTTCCGTAAGGATTTTCAATCCCAACGAAAATTCAAACGATCAAACGACTTGAAGAGGAAATTTTGGACAGAACCGGGGATTATACCTGAACTTTAAAAAAATGGCCTGAAATACCAATAAAATGATATAAACCATCAGAAAACCTAAGGCGTGTTGACATATCTTGCCTGCAACTCACTTTGCAAACGACGCAATGACAAAGCCGATTCATCTGCAATACGGCGGCGCAATAGCAGGAAATTCAAAATCTTCAGTGCCAGGTTGGGCAACTCATATTGCAGATGCCGCTCAAACAGGGTGCCACCGTTTGCAGTGGCTGAGAAATGATAGCTGACAGTCAGGCTTGCACCATTATCGACTGCTGCCTGGCCAGTCCAGCGCTGGACGTTGGCGCACTCGGTTACGGTCCAGACCAGGTGCCCGGTGCGGCCGCCAGCGCGCACATCTTCTTCAAAGCTGGTGCCGGCGCTGGCGATACCGGCATTATTGGTGTAGATCTTCAATGAAGATGGATGCCAGTCCGGCCAGTGGCTGGGTGCGCAGGCATAATCAAATGCTTGCTGGACTGGGACTTGTATTTCTATGGCATTGTAGATATGTGTGCTCATGGCGTGCTCTGGCCTCCGTTTTTTAAATCAATCTAACTTCTATCCAGGGCGGCGCGAGTATAAGCTTCAACATTGTCGAGTAGCTTTTCAGTAGCGGCGACGGCTGCATCGGCATCACCGCTGGCAATCGCTTCAGCCAGGTCGGCATGGGTCATGGCGGTGACATGCAGGATGTCTTCAAACTGTGACTGTATCTTCCAGAAGCGGCGTGACAAGGCATGCATGCGATGCAAGGCCGAGACCAGGAATTCATTGCCCGCGACTTCAAACACCAGTTGGTTAAAGGCACTATCTGTTTCACAGAGGATGAATTCATCGGCCTTGCTGGCAGCCTCGCGAAAACCATTTGCGAGGACGCGAAACTGGGTGCGCTCGTCCTTGCTGGCTTTGCGGGTGGCAATGCGTATCAAGCTGCCTTCCATCGCCCGCCTGGCTTCTATCAGGCGCATCTGGCATTGGAGGTCAACTTCACTGACAATCATGCCGCGCCTTGGCAAGACCTTGACCAGCCATTCCTGCGCCAGTCTTTGCAATGCTTCACGCACTGGTGTGCGACCAAGGTCGAGGTATTCGCAGAGTTCGCTTTCAGTAATTGCCTGGCCGGGTTTGAGGTCCAGCGAGACGATGCGCAGTTCCAGCAAACGGTAAGCGCGCGCTGCCTGCGATTCATTCTTGATGAGAGGGAAGAGCTTGCTGAATTCTGTTTTATCCATGATCTGTTGATGTATGCGATCCTTGTTTTTTCATGGCTGCTGCAAGACTGTCACGCTGACAGGTTCCAGCGGTGCTTGCACATGCGGCACTGGTGCGTCCATGCCCAGTTCCTGATAACGCCTTGCCACTTCAGGTTTCAGGTGTTGCGAGCTATAGCCATTAAAGAGCGTGCCCACCAAGCTGCGCTGCAAGTCCGAGGTGCCTAACAGCCAGTCGGCAAAGGGGAAAGTGAGGTTCATATTGTATTCGGTCATCAGCGCCTGGGTGTGGTGCACCATGTGATTGCGGCGCATCGTATTCACCAGCGGCAGATGCCTGACCAATGCACTTTCATCGACATGGCAAAGAAAGTGCATGGCCTCATACCAGAGGTAAAAAGCGATAGCCGTGGCAAACACAATATGGCCGAGATTGCGCCCTGCCAGTAAGGCGCACAGCAAACCCAGCAAGACGCTTTGGATAGCGATCATGACAAAGGCATAGGCCGGGAAAAAGACGATACGATATTCACGCGTGCTGGCCACCCGCATTTCTTCATGAGTGAAGTAATGATGATGCTCTTTGGTATGGCGATGCCAGATCAGTTGTGACAAGCGGTTCTTGCCGCGTTTGTGCAAGCGGTTTTTATGCACATACCATTCATTGACATTTGCATACAGCAAGGTGGCTGGCACACCCAGCCAGGCCCAGCCCGCCCCTTGCACCTGGGTCAGGGCAAGGATGATGAGGCTAATGCCAAGCCCGAATACAAACAGGCCATGCAGGACTCCGTGGTAATAAGGGCTGATGCCCGCCTGATACTGACTGCGGAATATGCGCTGCTTGTCATCCATTTCTCACTCCCGGAAAATCCAGATAAATGTAGAACAACTGATATATCACAGGCTAATCATACACATTTTCTGGAAATTGCACAGGCATTTTGCCGGACTGTTTTTTTCTTAGCTTCACGGTTTGGTCAACCAGCAAGCCCCGCGCGCGACTGTCGCAACGCTAGCTTGGAATGAGCAAATCAGACGCAAATCGGAGGGGAATTTGCGGAAAACACATGGACGAGCAGCACAAGAAACTTTGTTGCGAAGAGCCTACAATTTATTCACTGTCAAAAACCGCGCCTGCACTTTAGTGAATTTCATCTAAAACTATATCTTTTCCAGGCTTATGCCTGCATCTACAGAGGGAATATAAATGATTTAACAATTTTCAGCGCGGCTGCCTGCGCTGAAAAATATCCACATTTTTCATTTTCCCCCTCTTTTTATGTTGCATAGCAACTTGCTAATCAAGCGCGGGAAACCTAGCCTGAGCTTGCCATATCAAGACCCGCTCACAGAAGCAGGCACATAGGCACCGCTGCGTTTCATTTCAACGATAACAATGAAAGAGACAAAATGAAAAAACACATGGTGAAGAAAGTAATGATGCTAGTCATGTCCCTGATGGTGTTACCAGCACCGTCATGGGCTGCAGGTTATACGGAGACAAAATATCCTATCGTGCTGGTGCACGGCCTGTTCGGGTTCGACAAGATTGGCCCGGTAGATTACTGGTATGGAATTCCCTCAGCCTTGCGCAGCGATGGTGCCAAGGTCTATGTCACCCAGGTATCGGCTGCCAACAGCAGTGAAGTCAGGGGTGAACAATTGCTGAGCCAGGTCAAGCAAATCCTGGCTGTCACTGGCGCTGCCAAAGTCAACCTGATAGGGCATAGCCATGGTGGCCCCACCATACGCTATGTGGCTTCCGTCAGGCCTGATCTGGTGGCGTCGGTCACATCGGTAGGAGGTGTAAATCGGGGTTCCAAGGTCGCGGACGTGCTGCTGGGGGTTGCTCCGGCAGGTTCGATACCCAATGCAGTGCTGGTCTCCATCACCAATGGCCTGGGACAAATCATCAGCTTCCTGTCAGGTAGTCCGACTATTCCACAAAACTCACTGGCCGCAGTCAACTCACTGAGCACGGCAGGCACACTGAAGTTCAACGCCAAATACCCAGAAGGCGTACCAACCTCAGCATGTGGTGAAGGTGCCTACACGGCACGTGGCGTGGCTTACTATTCCTGGAGTGGTGCCAAGCCTTACACCAACATACTGGACATACTGGACCCCGCCCTGGCCCTGACTTCACTGGCATTTGGTGGTGAAAAAAATGACGGACTGGTGGCCAGTTGCGCCACTCATCTGGGCAAGGTGATACGTGACGACTATGCGATGAACCATGTAGATGAAGTGAACCAGACCATAGGCCTGGTCAACATTTTTGAAACCAATCCGGTCACGCTGTATCGCCAGCACGCCAACCGCCTGAAAAATCAGGGTTTATAAATCTGCGTTCAAATACTGTTGTTAAAGTGCGGACTTTCATTACATTTTCATGACAAGAAGTAGTAAGCTGATGATGCAAGGCAAGTCCGCAAAATAACAGGAAGTACATCTGAAAAAGGAGCGGGAGTCTATGAGAACAGCCAATCTGGCATTTTCCAGCGCGACGGCCCTGGTCGTCGCGGTTTTTTTTATTTTCACTTCCCTGAAATCCGAAGACCAGCGCGAACCCATCAAATTGCGCAAGGCAGACCATAGCTTTGATTTCGTGCGCTCATTTGAAGGCACTACCCAGGATGGCAATCTCAGCCACGATGGTGGCAGCGAATTGCAAGTCAGCGCTGAATTGCGTCTGCTATTCGATTATTATCTTACCGCCACCGGCGAAAAGAAATTGCCTGAGATACGCGCAGAAATTGAAAGAGTGCTCGATCAAAAACTCAGCGCCAATGCCGCCCTGCAAGCGAAAAATTTGCTGGGGCGCTATATCCAGTACAAACAGGCACTGGTCAGCGTCGAGGCCAATGCACAAAACATCAGTGCGGGAAGAACCAGCATGGCCACAGCCGCCCGCCAGCGCTGGTCTGCCATGCAGCAAACCCGTCAGCGTTTTTTCAGTGAAAAAGAAAACCAGGCCATGTTTGGTTTTGATGACGCCTATGACATGGACGCCCTCAACCGCATGGATGTCGCCGAAAACGCCAGCCTCAATCCCGAGCAAAAACAGGCGCAACTGCAAGCCCTGGACGATGCCTTGCCCGTGGAACTCAGAGAAGAAAAGAACGCGCCCTATCAGGTCATCCGCCTGGAAGAACAAGCCAGCAAGCTGCGCGCCAATGGTGCCAGCGATGCCGACATCTATAATATGCGCGCCACCGCAACCTCAGCAGAAGCAGCCACCAGGCTGGCCGAAGTCGACCGAGAAGAAGCCATCTGGAAAGCCCGCATACAACAATACCAGGAACAAAAAAACAAGCTGAACACCGAAATGGCCTTCCACAGCGAAACAGAAAAACAGGCTGCTCTGGACCAGGTACGCAAGCAGTATTTCAATGTGGATGAGCAGCGCAGGTTGCCGGCGTATGAGTGAGCTTAAAAGGCAAATGCCCTGATATTCCATCTCCGGCAAGGGGACGGAATATCAGGGTTAGTACATAATGTCATGCTGCTTGAGATTCACGTCAGTCAGAAAATATGATAGCTACACATGCTGATCAAACAGCAAAGGATTGCCATCAGGATCAACCACCATGAAATGCGCAGGTCCTGAGCCTGCTTCATCTGTCTGCTCTGCCAGCTGCACTCCTTGCTGCATCAACTGCTTTTGCAGATCACGCACATCAGTAAAATTTTCCAGCTTGTTGGCATTGCTGTCCCAGCCCGGATTAAAGGTCAGCATATTCTTTTCAAACATGCCCTGAAACAAACCGATGACATGCTCACCATTTTTGAGTATCAGCCAGTTTTGCTTGGCATCACCAGCAAATATGCTGAAGCCAAATTTTTCATAAAAAGCTAAGGAAGCTGCCAGGTCCTTGACGGCCAGACTGATGGAAAAATTACCGAGTTGCATGCTCTCTCCCTGAGGTGAAAAGACGATCCAAACGCAGACCTGATTGCTTTGCCAGGCAAAGCAGAGTCCTTCAGGCATCAGCATACTTCTCCAATATTTTTTCGTCATCTGGGGATGCAGAAATGTGTAGTAATACTGTATGCAATAATTCCACCGTGGGATGTCTCGCATGCATTTTGGCGAACTCAAACACTTCTTCCAATGTGTAATTTTCGAACCAGGAAGTAGGTAAGAAACTGTCCTCTGGATAAACCCCGAAGTCATATTTCTCCATATGACACCAATCCACGACATCATCCCACAGTGCGCACTCCCTCCCCCAGGCAATCATATACAGGCATCCCGTATCCACCAGCCAGCGGCTGATCGTCGAACGCCATTCAGGGGTGACATCGGTCTCTATCATGACGATAGCGGTGTAAGGATAAAATGCCGAAATGTCAGCAGGGTCAGCACCTGGCTTGAGGTGTAGATAAACGGGCCTATTTTTCATGGCAGAAGATGCGCTCAACAGGCGGGCTTTGAAGACCAGCGCGGCGCTGCTTTGCCCATATTGTCTATGTCTAAAGTCGCTTTCCCCTTGATGGTATCGGCACAACTGAGATCCGCTTCCAGCAAATTCTCATTGCGCCAGACTGGATCAACAAATTGTGCCATCACCATGACTGGTTCATGCTTCACCGGGGTGCTGAGGATGCCAGCGTAGCCTTGCCACAATTTTTTTCCGTAGAGTTTGTAGACTGTCCAGTCTTCACCATCAAGACCGCTCTGCTGTTCGATCGCAAGAAATTTCTTCCCTTTTGGTGACATCAATATCGTATGACCAGCCTTGAAAGTTTTGCCGTCACTATGGCGCAAGATGATGCCACCGAATAATGAATCGACGTTGTGGCCAATCAGATGTACCTTTAATGCTGCATGATAGCCACAGTAAAACCAGTGTGTGCCTGCCAGCGCTTCATGTGGTGGTTTGTCGACAAACTGTTTCCTGCCTTTGGCATGCTTCACTTCCAGCGTGTGTTCATCAAGCCTGCGTACTTTTGCTGGATTTTTCTGCATCAGTTCATACTCGACTTCAGGGTAAAGCATGGCTTTGTGGCAGCTCAATCGCTGGTTTGCTGCATGGGAATCGCTTACCCATAATGCAGCGATAAGAAGGAGAAAGAATTTCATATTGAAAAAGTAAAATACAAAGCTGCTGTGTCGCCCTGCGTTCAGATAAGTAGATAGCCCTTAGAGGGTACTTTAAGACAGGTATTGAAGAGATGTTGAGTTTGCCATGTTGAGTAGTTACTAACAAGGCAATGCACGCTGGGGCAGCAGATATTTTTAGTCTGAGGGGGCTATGTTAAGGTGAAAATCACACCAGCCCCAGCTCTTCCTCAGCCTCTTGTTCATCTGGGTTTTTTTCCAGAACTTCCATGAGGGCGCGGTCGACGACTTTGTCGAGCTGGAGTATCTTCGCGCGTTTTTCGCGGAAGGTTTGTTCAAGTTCTTCCGCAGTGACCTGGAAAGTTTTTTCCTTGTCACCCGTGGTGAAGATGTACAGGCTGCGCATGGGGCTGACCCAGGCGAGTTTGACTTTGTTGGTGCCACCGGTTTTCTTGGTGAATTCCAGCCAGACGCCGCGTTCCAGTTCAGTGACGGTGTCTACATGTTCATCTGGCGGTGGCGGCGGTTCGGCTTCTGCCTTGCTTTCGGCCTCGGCCCGTTTTGCCAGACGGCGTTCGGCCGCTTGTTGTGCGACTTCGACAGCGATTTCGATCTGGCGTTCTGGTGACAGGTCCAGCGGTGCACGAACGATAGAGGCATGGCATTCTGCCAGGTCGGCAAAGAATTGCACGCGGTCGGCATCTTCCCACTTGATCAGGCTCAGCCATTTATTGAGGCGGGCCAGAATGGCGGGCAAGCGATTCAATAATTCCTGACGCTGCTGCAGGGTGAGCTTGGGCTGTACACTCCAGATCAGGTCATCCATGGTCTTGATGGCATCTTCTACAGCGTAAGGCTTTTCTTCCTTGACGCTATAGGCCAGGGTCAGGACCTTGGTCCAGCGGCTTTCGAGGAAGGTTTCGACAAAAGCAACAACTTCGCCAGTGCCCACGCGCAAAGACACTTCATGGGTGGCGGCAATGCTGGCCTGTTTGACTTTTTCTTTTTTCAGCGCCGTCTTGATCGGTGCCTGCAAGGCTTCAGCGGCTTCTTTTTCTTCTTTCTGTATGAAAGATTCGAGGTCGTCGACGACTTCATCGAAGAGGGCGATCTCCTGGTCAAACTCTTGCTGCACGCGATGCACATTGCGTTGCATGGTCTGGAACAGCGGGTCTTGCTGACCTTTTTTCTGGTCCCAGGCAAGGCTGTAACGCGACAGCAATTCAATCATGCGGCGGGCCGGATGATTTTCCTGGAAAAAGAATTCCTTGTCCATCAAGGCAGCCTTGAGGACAGGGATTTGCAAGACAGAGATCAGTTCCTTGATCTGGGTAGGAATAGCCTGATTGCGGAAAACACTGTCAAACACTTGTGACAGCAAATCCAGGGTATTTTTTTCTATGCCGTTATTGGCCAGCTCAGGCATTTGTTCGCGCATTTGCGACAAGCGCAACACGTCTTGCGCACCAGCCATCATTTGCTGCAACTTGACACTCTTTTGCAAACCCGCCAACTTTTGGAACAATTCTGTCCGGGCGATCGTTTGGGGCTCGCCTGCCTGGGCAAAGCCAGAATAAGGGGTACTGGAAGCAGCAGCGTCTTGTCCAGCTCCCATGCCCCCCATAGAGCCGCCAGCACTGGCGTGTCCAGGATGGCCGCCAAAGCCACCGGCACCACCTTGCCCGCCGCCATATCCGCCTGCCTGTCCACCACCTGCAAACTGTCCACCCGCGTCATTCGGCGCATCAGGCTGGGCATTGCCAGACAAGAGGTTCCTCAGCTTTTGGGCGACATCAGGCACGGCATCCTTGCGCTTGTCAGAACTGCGGCTGCGGCGTATGCGGAATGATTCATGCAAATCAGGCAGTATGCCTTTGGCAATCAGCGCTTCATTGAGCGCATTCAAAATCGGTTCGAGATCAAACAGGATGTCTGCACGCAGGAGTGGCAAGACCAGCTCATGGGTATTGACATCAGGATCATATTCACACCATGCTGAATATATCGTGTGCAGGAAAATCTCTGGACGGAATGGATTTTGCGCAATGCTCAGTGCTTCGTGATCCATCAGATGGGCGAAACGCATATTCAGCGCGGCATACTGCTCGGCGCTGTCTAGTTCAAGCGTGCGACCAGCGCGGCTCAGGGCCAGCTTCTGGTCCATTTCTTCGTAAGTAACCAGAGTCAATGCGGCGTCAGGATTATTGGCGACAGCTTTGACGCCTTGCAACAGAGCGTCTATTTCCTTGCGGAAAGCTGCTTCAAATGCTGCAGAGGCGAGGTAGTAGAAGGCATAGCCATTCTTTTTCAACAATTGCCCGGCACCAAAGCTCAGGCTTGCTTCACGCGCATCCATGCTTTGCTCGGACAGTGCCAGGAAGGCATTCGCGAGACGGGCAGAGAAAGCATCAATTTGCGATGCCACCAAATGATTCGCCAGCGGGATCAGACCACGCAAGACCGCATCACGAGACTGCATGGCAGTACCGCTGGGCTTGGCTTGGTTGATGGGCGTAGACATGGTGGCAATAAAATCAGTTATTTTGCTATTACAACAATTTCAACATAGAACGGGCAGAAATTTTTGCCTGAGGCATTATTTCCAGTTTTTTATTCAGACTGCAGACTGCATACCTAACTTGGCTCCAGAGTTGCATACAATTAAGACAAACTCATTACACAAAGCAATTATTTCAGTTTCTTACAGATTATTGAGAGGCAGCTAATATGCACAAAATTTAATCAAACCGGATAAACGTACTATATACCGTTAATTTCCACATGGAAATGTTTGAAACGCAATTTCTGAAAAATTTAAGTATAGTCTTTGGATAAATCCAGAACTGCAACAGCTTCGAACAAACTCCCTAAAATCGCTTATCAGGATTGCACTAAACAGTAAATTTCTTGGGATTGCACTAAAATAGCAGGTTGAACTCTGTTTACCTTATTTTTCACGCCGATTTTTACGTTTGGTTTCACTTTTTTTTGTTAACGGCGCGAAACAAACATTTCTTTATGACAAAAAAACAAGCAACTGCAAATCTATCTGTTCCTGCCCATGTGGAAGGCTTGTCGTTTGAAGCTGCTATGGCTGAACTCAATCAACTGGTCGCCAGTATGGAGGCAGGCGAACTGCCGCTGGAAGCCTCTGTGAGCGCTTACCAACGTGGCTCGGAACTGGTGAAATATTGTGCCAGCCAGCTCGAAAAAGTAGAACAACAAGTCAAGGTACTGGAAGCCGGCATGCTCAAGCCTTTTGCTGATTCCGGCAATCAAGGCAGTAACGCAGGCAATGAGGAATGAGCATGAATGAACAATTTGGTAACTGGATGCGACAAGCGCAGGCAAGCTGCGAAACCAGCCTGAAACAGTTTTTGCCGGATGAAAATACAGTTCCGCAACAATTACATGCCGCCATGTGCTATGCCACCCTGGATGGCGGCAAAAGGGTGCGCCCCTTGCTAGTATATGCAGCGGGCCAGTTGTTCGATGCCCCCGCTGCCCTGCTGAGCCGTGCTGCTGTTGCGGTTGAAATGATCCATGCCTATTCACTGGTGCATGACGACATGCCTTGCATGGACGATGATGCCTTGCGCCGCGGCAAGCCCACGGTACATGTCAAATATGATGAAGCCACCGCCTTGCTAGTGGGTGATGCCTTGCAGGCACAAGCTTTCCTGGTGCTGTCAGAGGGTGAAGGCGACGCCAAGGCCAAACTGGCGATGCTGCAATTGCTGGCGCGCGCTGCCGGCTCGGTTGGCATGTGTGGAGGCCAGGCGATTGATCTGGCCAGCGTCGGTGTCGCCCTGAACCGAGAACAACTGGAGCAAATGCACAGGCTAAAAACCGGCGCTCTGTTGCGTGCTTCTGTATTATTAGGGGCCATGTGCGGCAAAACCCTGACGGCAGATGAAACTGCTGCACTGGACAGCTATGCGGCCGCCATAGGCCTGGCTTTTCAGGTGGTGGATGATGTACTGGATGCCACGGCAGATTCTGCGACCCTGGGCAAAACGGCGGGCAAGGACGCGGCAGACAATAAGCCTACCTTTGTCAGCCTCATGGGCCTGGATGCTTCTCGCGCATTAGCTACGCAACTATGCCATGATGCGCATGAGGCGCTGAGTAATTTTGGTGACAAAGCCAGCTTATTGCATGAGCTGGCAGATTTGATCGTGCAGCGCCAAGCCTGATGTTATGTTGTAGTTGATGTTGTAGGGTGTGTCATGCGCACCGCCTTAGCAAAACGAAGAATAGTACCCGGACAGTAACAAGCCGGAAAAGTAAATGCAGTGCAGGTATGCGATAGCAGCTCCGGCGGTCGGCCAGGTACGAAAGGACCGATCATCAGGGACGTTTAGCCAAGTAATGAAAAAGAACAATGACGACTTTATTAAACACCATTAATTCCCCCGCTGACCTGCGCAGCATGACGCGCAGCCAACTCAAGCCTCTGGCCGACGAGTTGCGTCAGTATGTGCTTGACTCTGTTTCCAAGACGGGCGGCCATTTGTCGTCCAACCTGGGCACGGTGGAATTAACCATCGCTCTGCACTATGTCTTCAATACGCCAGAAGACAGGCTGGTGTGGGATGTCGGTCATCAGACTTATCCGCACAAAATTTTGACAGGCCGCCGTGACCAGATGCATAGCCTGCGCCAGTTGAACGGCATCTCCGGCTTCCCGCGTCGTGCGGAAAGCGAATACGATACCTTTGGCACTGCACATTCGTCGACCTCGATTTCTGCCGCGCTGGGCATGGCGCTGGCCGCCCGCATCAAGGGTGAAGACCGCCATGCAGTTGCCATCATCGGTGATGGTTCGATGACGGCAGGCATGGCGTTTGAAGCCATGAACAATGCCGGCGTACATGAAGACATCAATCTGCTGGTCGTGCTGAACGACAACGATATGTCAATCTCGCCACCGGTCGGTGCACTGAACCGTTACCTGGCGCGCCTGATGTCGGGCAAGTTCTACGCAGCAGCCCGCAATGTCGGCAAATCAGTCCTGCCTTCCCCTGTACTGGAACTGGCCAGACGCTTCGAAGAACATGCCAAGGGCATGATAGTGCCTGCCACCATGTTTGAAGAATTCGGTTTCAATTACATAGGCCCTATTGATGGCCATGATCTTGATTCATTGATACCGACACTGCAAAATATCAAGAACCTCAAAGGTCCGCAATTTTTGCATGTGGTCACCAAAAAGGGCCAAGGTTATAAATTGGCTGAAGCTGATCCGGTTTTATACCACGGCCCTGGCAAGTTCAATCCAGCAGAAGGCATCAAACCTGCTGCTGCACCCGCCAAGCAAAGTTATACTCAGGTCTTTGGTAACTGGTTGTGTGACATGGCGGCGGTGGATCAAAAACTGGTCGGCATCACCCCGGCCATGCGCGAAGGCTCAGGTATGGTGGAATTTGAAAAACAATTCCCCAAGCGTTATTACGATGTCGGCATTGCAGAACAGCACTCAGTCACTTTTGCAGCGGGCCTGGCTTGCGAAGGCTTGAAGCCTGTCGTCGCCATCTACTCTACTTTTTTGCAGCGCGCTTACGATCAGTTAATCCATGACGTTGCCCTGCAAAACCTGGATGTGACATTTGCACTCGACCGCGCTGGCCTGGTTGGAGCAGATGGTGCGACGCATGCCGGTAATTATGACCTGGCCTATCTGCGCTGCATCCCGAACATGGTGGTCATGGCAGCATCTGACGAAAACGAATGCCGCCAGATGCTGAGCACAGCCTATCAATATCCTGGCCCTGCGGCTGTGCGCTACCCACGCGGTGCTGGCACAGGCGTGCCGACTGGCAAAGATCTGGACACTATCCCGCTAGGCAAAGGTGAAGTCAAACGTCAGGGCAAGCGCATCGCGATACTGGCCTTTGGATCGCTGGTACACCCTGCCCTGCAGGCTGCAGAACAGCTTGATGCCACTCTGGCCAATATGCGGTTTATCAAACCGCTGGATGTGGAGTTACTCAAATCTCTGGCCGCCAGCCATGATGAACTGGTGACAGTAGAAGAAGGCTGCATTATGGGTGGTGCTGGTTCTGCTGTGGCAGAAGCGATGGCCGAAGCTGGCATCCATAAACCACTATTGATACTGGGCTTGCCCGACCGCTTTGTCGATCATGGTGACCCGGCTTTGCTACTCGCCCAATGTGGGCTGGATGCAGCGGGGATAGAAAGATCCATACGTGCCAGGTTTCTCTGATTGACGAAAAAAGACCATTAAATTCACCACACGGGCAAAGAGAAAGTTAGATAAAACCTCCAGTGTTTCGCTTTTAGCTTAAACGCACATTACTACCTGGACTGATTTCTGACATTCTCTGAGAGCAAGCTGTGAATCCGGGGCCATAAAATGAACTCCAGCGCAACGGCAAAAGAACCTGATGATATTGAACTCAAGGTTCTGGTTGATCAAGCCAAGGCGTTTGACAGCAGCCTGGTGGTAGGCAGGCTTGGTAGCAGTGCTGTCGCGCTGTTGGTCGCCTGGTTATTTCGCGATAGCGGCCAGCATGCTTATATATGGCTGTGGTTTGGTACACTGGTGGTCTTCAATATTATCAGCCCCTACTACTGGTTTGCACAGGGGCGCGCGAACCTGGATGTCAGCAATGCGCAATGGCGTTTGCGCGCCATCACCGTCTCATCCCTGATCAGTGGCCTGCTATGGGTAGCAGGAGTCTTTCTTTTATGGATACCAGGCAATTTTGAAGCGCAGATGCTGGTCATCTTTACCATCTTCGGTGTCGCCTCTGTTTCTCTGCCCGCTCTCAATGCCCATTTACCCGCCTTTTACTGCTTCTTTTTGCCCTGTGTCTCCAGCGTACCCTTGATCTCCCTGTGGTACTACGACAAGTATAGCGATACTGTCGCGATTGCCTTTGCCTTCATCCTGCTACTCAATAGCCTGCTCGCCATCAAGATGCATCGCAGCCTGGTTGACTCTATACGCAAACATTATGTCGCTGTAAAACTGGCGAAAGAACTACAAAAACAAAAAGAAATCGCAGAAGCCGCCGTCCATCTCAAAAGCCGTTTCCTCGCGGCTGCCAGCCATGATTTGCGCCAGCCCATGCATGCAATGAATCTGTATCTGGGTGGGCTGGCCTATGCCAACTTGCAACCAGAGGCTCGCGCCATCTTGAACAATGCGCGCGTATGCGCTGACAACATGGATAAAATGTTCAGTGCCTTGCTGGATTTATCGCAGCTTGATGCCAGTGTTATCGAAGCCAAGTTCAGCAATTTCCCGATTGCCATGGTCCTCAATAAGATCAAGGTTGAGTTCAGCAACCAGGCGCAGGCAAAAGGCCTGATCTTGCGGGTGGCGCCATGTTCGGCCCATGTCCATGCAGACCTGCATTTGCTGGAAAATATTGTGCGCAATTTTGTCAGCAATGCCCTGCGTTACACCCAGTGTGGCAAAGTCTTGCTGGGCTGCCGCCGTTGTGCTGCCGGCTTGCGCATTGCCGTGTATGACACTGGTATAGGCATAGACCTGGAGGAACAAGGCAAGATTTTTGAGGAATACTATCAGGTCGGCAACCATCAGCGCGACAGTGCACGGGGCCTGGGTCTGGGTTTGGCGATAGTCCAGCGCCAGGCTAGGATCATGGGCACAGCGATCACCGTGGTTTCAGAACCTGGACGAGGCTCAATGTTTTCGATTACCGTGCAAACCAGCCATGAATCAGTCGCGGAGATCGCACAGGCAAACCAAATGCCAGAACTGCATGCAGACAGTTTGCATGGCGTTTTTATTGCCATCATCGATGATGAAGAATTGATACTGAATGCCAGCAGCCTGCTCTTGTCAAAATGGGGTTGCACGGTATTGACCGCCAATTCAGGCGAGGCCATGTTGGCACAACTGGCAAGCATCGAACGCGCACCGGATCTGATTATCTGTGACCACCGCTTGCACGGAACTGCCACAGGCATGGATGTCATCTGCAGTCTGCGCCATGAATTTAACCGCGAGATTCCGGCACTCTTGATTACCGGGGACACCTCGCCCGACAAAGTAAAGCTGCTCATGTCGACAGGCTTGCCGGTCTTGCATAAGCCCTTGCAGGGTCATGCGCTGCATGCGGCCGTTCACAAGCTTGTGAATGCAGGTCCGAAAAGTGCACATCAGGAAAACTAAAAAAACATGTTTGCATCAGCACATTTGTTTTTTCAGCTTCAATCAAATTGCTTTTTTAAAAAGCTTGGAGTAGTGTGACAGCCTGTAAAGCACACCAAAATCACTCTCATGTTCACCTGGCTTAAAAATAAACTTACCGGCAGCGATGCTAAACCCATAGCGTCTGCGCGTTCCGGTAGCGCAGCAGTAGCCTGGGTTCCAGCACCTGGCACGGTAGCCACGACTGAATACCAGAAGCAGGGAGATATTTTTTTAAATGCCGGTCGGCTACAAGAAGCTGCCCACTGTTATCGGCAATTGCTTATCCTCGACGACAGCAATGCGGTAGCCCACCACCAACTGGGCGACATCTATATTGCACTCAAAGAGACGACTCAGGCAGAATCCTGCTACCGTCGCGCACTGAAAATCACGCCTGACGCTGGCGACACTCTGTATAGTCTGGGCCTGTTATTGGGGCAAAAAAACTATTTTACTGAAGCAGAGGCTTGTTACCGCAAAGCGCTGAAAACCATGCCGGATGATGCCAACGCTCACTATCATCTCAGCCTCAGCCTGCAGTCACAGTCGCGCTGGCAAGAGTCAGAAGGCAGTTGCCGCAAGGCGCTGGATATCGCGCCTGATTTCAGTGAGGCGCACGCCCATCTGGCCGCTTTACTCCTGCAACTGAGTCGACCAGGCGAAGCGGAGGCCAGCTGTCGCAAGGCTCTCCAGTTAAATCCTGATTTGGCATCAGCACATTTTTCCCTTGGCATGCTGGCGCATCAGCATGGCCGATTGGCAGATGCCGAGGCAGCTTATCGCCAGGCATTGGCCTTGCAAACTGGCCATCATGGCGCGCTGGATTATCTGTCGGCGCTGCTGCAAAGCCAGGGACGGTATGCAGAAACAGAAACCGCTTACCTGACTGCTGCCGCCAACAACCCTGGTGATGCCACGCCCTTATGCAAGCTGGCATCGATGCAAATGGATTTCGGCAAGCTGCAAGACGCCGAGCGTAATTTGCGAAAAGCCATCATCATTCAACCTGACTATGCAGATGCAATCGGTACCCTGGGTATATTGTTGATGAGTCTGGGGCAATTTCCAGCGGCAGAGGCGCGTTTCCAGCAAGTATTAAAGATTCGTCCGGATGATGCTGTGGTATTCGATAATCTTGGCGTGATTGCCTACCAACAAAAACGTTTTGCTGATGCGGTCACCTACTTCAAACGAGCAACGGAACTGGCACCTGGCATGCTCAATGCCCATAATAATCTTGCCAGTGTATATAAAAGATGGGGACGTCTGCAAGAAGCGGCTGACAGTTACCAGCAAGTGGTGCAGATGGATGCTGGCAACGCCAAAGCCTACGACAATCTGGCTATGGTTTATTCTGATCAGGGACGCCTGGATGAAGCTATCGCCTTGTTTCGCAAGGCGATGCAGTTGACTCCAGATGCGGCGGAGATCCATTCGCATCTCTTGTTTTCCCTGAACTACCATCCAGAACTCAGCAGTGCAGCCATATATGCTGAGTACGATAAGTATGACAAACGCTTCTGCCAAGCTTTGAAGAAAAAATGGCGGGCGTTTTCCAATCAGCGTGATCCTGGCAAACGGTTGAAGATAGGCTATGTATCTCCCGACTTGTTCACCCATCCGGTGCGACATTTTCTCGAACCAGTACTAGCCCATCATGACAAGCGCGAATTTGAAGTTTATGTCTATTCCTATGCTCTGCCAGAATGGGAAGACGCTGTCACCAAGCGTTATCAAACATATGTGGATCACTGGATACAAACGCTGACTATGTCAGATGATGCTATGGGGGAGCGCATTCGTGCTGACGGCATCGACATCCTGATCGACCTGGCCGGTCATACCGGCAACCACAGCCTGCAAGTATTTGCTGGCAAACCCGCACCAGTGTCTACCTCCTGGTTAGGTTTCGCCTACACCACGGGTATTAAGGCCATCGATTACATGTTGATGGATAACACTTGTATGCCTGCAGGATGCGAGTCTCTTTTTGCAGAACAAGTCTGGCGTCTGGAAACTCCCGGTTATGCATTCCGTCCCGCGGAAAACATGGGGTCAGTAAGCCCCCTGCCCGCATTACAGTGTGGCTATGTCAGCTTTGGCAGCCTGAGTCGCGCTATCCGTATCAACGATAAAGTCATCGCTGTTTGGGCTGGCATCCTGCATAGAGTAGAGGGTGCAAAACTGATTATCGACAGTATCAGTTTTGCCGAAGCCAGTATGCAAGAGGCCTTTATTCGTAAATTTGAGGCTCATGGTATATCTCGATCCCGACTGGAAATCGGTTTCCATACCCCTCCCTGGGACACCATCCGCAGGATTGATATAGGGCTGGATTGCTTCCCCCATAATTCAGGCACGACTTTGTTTGAATCTCTCTACATGGGGGTTCCCTATGTGACTCTGGCAGATCGACCAAGCATGGGCTTGCTGGGCAGTTCCATACTGGAAGGCGCTGGCCACCCGGAATGGATAGCCAGAACTGAGCAGGAATACATAGACAAAGCTGTGGCGCTCGCCAGCGACTTAACAGGTCTCGCACAATTGCGCATGGGCTTGCGTGAGCAAACCAAGGCTAGTCCCCTGATGGATGAGTCCGGCTTTACCCGCAAGATGGAAGCTGCCTATCGGGGCATGTGGAAACAATGGTGCGAACAAAATCCTGAGTGACTACGGGTGCTGCAAACAGGGCAAAATAAGGCATAGGATTATTTCGCCCTGCATGCTATCGCTTTGTTGCAGGCTGCTTGAATTAATGCATGCACATGAGCGTATGCTTCAGTTCTTTAATCGCGGCGTCACTGTCACCATGGCGCAATAATAGTAATTACCATCGCCAGTGACCTTGGTTTTTTGCAAGGCGATGTACTCGTCTTCAGTTTCCCACAGCACATACTCAAGCTCGCTCTCATCCAGTATGGCGCCGCCATCGGCATAGGGAGTCCAGGTGTAGGAGTCGCCTTCTGAATCGCACAGCTCCTGATCTTCTTTCTCGTCGTTTGCAAAATCGCTATAGCTTGCCAAATCCCTGGGCCAAGGGGTCGCATCGACATCTACGGATTTCAAGTGAGACAATTTATCTTGCAAATACGCTTTTGCCGCTGCGTACACCTTTTTTATGGCTTCCTGATCCTCAAATTCATCGATTTCTTCTTCTGACTGGTAATCATAATCTCCAGAAAAATAATCCAGGACCAGGACCTTGCGCTGAGGTGTGTCGCGAAAAAAATTCTTGTCCGATTCCCTGATGTAGTAAGCAATCTTCTCCCTGCTGATCTCGCTGGAATATGCTGCACCGATCAATGCCTGGAGTTGATCCAGATGTTGAAAAATTTGTTCCATTAATCCTCTCCAAATACTAGTGATGACAAAAACCCGAATTACTATGCACATACAAAAATTCTAGGACTACAACATACTCACTTGAGAACAGCCTTGCAATGACAAAATGCGGAAATTAAAACTGTATATAGATTCCGCAAACATGCACGCAAATACCCGCCATAATGGGCGCAATATCTAAAAAAAATCAGTTCACTCCCCATGCGCACCAAGTTAATCTCACTTCTTTTGTGTTTCTTTTTTTGCTATGGTATTGCTCATGCCTCCAGCGTGGAATATCAGGTAAAAACCATCTCCTACAAAAACCTGGTCGGTAAACTTTATCTGCCTGCATCAACGAAAAAAGTGCCCGTTGTGATTGCCTTTGGTGGTTCGGATGGCGGCATGAATTTTGGCGAGGCCAACGGTGCCATGATAGCCCCGAATGGCATCGCAGTGCTCGCCCTGGCCTACCTCAAGGAAACAGGATTACCTGAAAAACTGGACCATATACCTCTGGAGTATTTCATCAGCGCCATTGACTATCTGGAAACAGAAACGGCAGTTGACCCGGCCAGGATAGGCGTCGTCAGCGGATCAAGAGGCTCTGAAGCCGCATTCTTGCTGGCTACTCATGATGCCCGCATCAAGTCTGTGGCTGTGACCACACCCAGCAATGTTGTATGGAATGGTCCGACAGAAGCAGATGCCGCATGGACGTTCCAAGGAAAGAATTTCCCCGGCTTGATCCTGCCTGATGGCGACAGGAAAACACAAGTCAGCCGCTTTTTAACTGCACTGGAAAATCAACAAAACCTGCAGACAGTCCACTTTGCACTTGAAAAAGTCAATGGCCCCATCTTATTGGTGTCTGCAGAAAATGACCAGGTCTGGCCCAGCTTTCCCATGTCACAGGATATTCTCCGCTATCTGAAAGAACGCAAGTTCTAACACCCAGTAACACATAAATCCTATCCAACCGGACATGGCTTTAGCATAGAAAGTGCGCCAGAAATCAAGCAATCCATCATCGATCATTTTTTGCGGACTTTATAAAAAGTACAAAGGTCTGCTGATCAGGCATCGATTTAATCTTGGACATGGGGGAATAGCCCCCCTTAACTACCGTACATCATCCAGCATGACCGCTGATCACCTGGCAATTGAGCCGAGTGTGTTTGTTCAATATACTATTCGCATCGCGTTTTATGTTACATGAATCAACACGGACAAAATTGTGACAATGTATTCCCCACATTTGACAGACGCATTGCCATGGTATCGTCCGACTATTTAAGGAAACTCGTATGCGCATACTCTCCCGACCACTCTGTTTAGCGATGATCGTCCTCAGTTCCCTGTTTTGCAGCGTTACTCAGGCAGCCGATGCTGGCGGTCAAATCCTGACCAGCGATGACAAACGCGTCAAATTCTGGGCAGCGAGCACCCCGGAAAAAACGGAAGAAAACCTGCCTGAACGCAAAGGCGCCCCCTTCAAACGCACCACCTACACCATGGATGCTGATGGCTGCATGATGATGCTGGGCATATTGGAATTTAACCGCAATGATCCGTCGGCGGCAGGTTATGAAATGGCCTATCTGAACACCATGCTCGACAATTTGCGCAGAGGCTTTATTTCAAAGTTCTTACTGGATGCCGATGGTGGCTGGGTAGATATATCCCTTCCGTCAGGCGACCTCAAAGGCAAGCAATTAAAGGGCAGACTGGAAGGCCAGGATTTCACATTGAAAGCCTATGTTGCCCCACATACCATTTATCTGCAACAGATAGGACATGCACCTTCGAACAAAAAAGCTGAAGAAATCGCAGATCGCTTTTTCAAATCCTTACTGATCGAAAAAGAATAAAGTCACGCGAGACGTACAGTTAAGCCAGCCACATCATTGTGTGAACTGGCTTTTCACATTATCCACAGGCCACCGCTCGAAATCTACCTGTGAATATCTGGCGCCACACGTAAGCGCCGCTTCCATATTCCTGCCGTTTTTGCAAATACGTTTCATCTTCAGGGTATCATGTTGCTGAAGCAGTGTATGCTCAGTGACATCAGGGCGACCCCGCTCCCGCACAGTGCATCCGCGACCTATTCAACCTAAGGAAATACCATGCAAAATTTTGAAGGCAATAAAGTTCCTCAAGTCGACTTCAAGCTCCACGAAAACAATCAGTGGGTGAACACCAATAGCGCAGAATTGTTCGATAACAAAACCGTCGTGGTTTTCTCATTGCCAGGTGCATTCACGCCTACCTGTTCATCCACACATCTGCCGCGCTATGAAGAACTGGCGGGCCTGTTTAAAGCACATGGTGTGGATAGTATTTTGTGTGTGTCAGTCAATGATGGTTTTGTCATGGAATCCTGGGCAAGAGACCAGGGGCTGACAGCAGTGCGCCCGATCGCAGATGGCAATGGCAGCTTTACCGAAGGCATGGGCATGCTGGTTGATAAATCTGCGCTGGGGTTTGGCAAACGCTCATGGCGTTATTCCATGCTGGTTAAAAACGGCGTGGTCAGCAAGATGTTCATAGAACCTGATGTTGAAGGTGACCCTTTCCTGGTCTCCGATGCTGACACCATGCTCGACTACATTGCACCAAACGCTGCCAAGCCTGAACAAGTTGCGCTGTTCAGCAAAGTCGGTTGCCCATTTTGTGCAAAAGCAAAAGAAGAACTCGATGCGGCTGGTGTGAATTATCTGGAAATGCCTTTGGCAGACAATGTGCGTCAGCGTCTGTTATCCGCTGTTGCCGGTAAAGGCACGTCACCGCAACTGTTTGTTAACGGTGCCTTGATAGGTGATGGTACGGCCATCAGCGCATGGATTAAAGCACGTGCCTGAGCACGCACCTGATAATGCCATGGAGTTCGCTTGCCCTGCCTGGCGAACTCCATACTCTTTCACCCTTGCTGGCTGAAGTAGTCCCGTCTTACGTCTTTATGCCTGCGCCGCAATCTGGCGCAGTGCCTGTTCAAATACCTCTGGTGGCTGACCGCCAGAAATCAGATGACGCTCATTGATGATGATCGCTGGTACTGAACTGATGCCTTGCTGCTGATAAAAACGCTCTTGTTCGCGCACCTCGGCAGCATAGGTGTCTGAGGCCAGAATACGCGCCGCCTCTTCAGTATCAAGCCCCACCTCACCCGCCAGACGCACCAGAGCCTCATGCGAGGCCGGGCTCTCGCCCTTGCTGAAATACAATTCAAACAGCGCCACTTTCAGGGCATGCTGGCGACCTTGCAATTCAGCCCAATGCAGCAAGCGATGCGCATCGAAAGTATTGTAGATGCGGCTGCGTGCAGCCATATTGAATTGAAAACCAAGCTCTGCACCACGCGCGCGTATGGCTTCGCGGTTCTTGGCAGTTTGCTCAGCTGTCGCACCATATTTTTCTGCCAGGTGCTCTGCAATATCCTGTCCTTCCGCTGGCATTTTGGGGTTTAACTCAAAAGGCTGGAAATGCAGTTTGACATTGACGTCTTCGCCTATCCTGTCAATTGCCTGTTCCAGTGATTTCAGTCCGATGATGCACCAGGGGCAAGACACATCGGACACAAAATCTATCCTGATCTCTTTACTCATTTTTCTATCGCTTTCCGCCACCCGCCTGCGCGCCGCAGCTATCAAATGCCTGGCAGTTCAAGTACCAGTATGGGATCACATATGCGCGCATTTGTTGTCAAATCAAGGGGGCATGACAGACTGGTAGCCACCAGCATGATAAAACCGCATTTTCATTTTAGCCAAATTTGGCTTGCCATATGTAATGCCAGATCTACCCATCAAGATTGACCTCGGTGCTAACTGGCTACCCAGCGACTGGTAAAGGAATAACCTGACACAGAGAACATACGAAGCATACAAAACCACATTGACAGCCAACGCCAACTGGACAGTCAACCTCAGCTTTCGCCTGATCATGAACCTGGATAATTTGTGTGCGCTGCAAGCGGAGAGCATTAGTAAATACCGCGGTATCAACAACACCTTGCAAACGCGCACCTTGAGTTCATCGTATGCGCGGGTGGGGTTGAGGTTGGAGCTGAAATTATAAAATTCAGATTGATTGCGTATGATTTGAGAAATTGAAACAATAAGCTGGACCTCTCACATCCAGAACTTCAAAGAACTACTCAATAAGCAATGGGCATCCTGACTCTAACCATGTGAGAAAGTCATTGCCTATGATTTCCATAAAATCAGGACTCATGACGCCATGTCCAACAAGATAAACATTGGTGTCTTCAAACAATGCACTCTTTATTAATATTGCCTGTCCACCGCCATCATCACCAATGTTAATGAAATTTGGACAATATTGCCCGACTTCATAAGTCAAATTTCTTTCAACTAGTTCGTCGACCGGATAAAGTCTCAAAAAGTTTGCATCAAATCCGTTGATTTGCTTAAAGAACTGCAGATAGCCCTCAGGAAAAGGCAGTTGCAATGCTGACTCAACAGCACGGATACAAGCATCCTCAACTGGCAGCCTCTCTACAAGCAATTCAATATTTCCAAAATTAATCATTCATTACCCAGAAAATACGACTCAAATAGCCATATTCAGCAAGCAGAAAATTTGCTGTAGCCCTGCTCAACTAGAATGCGACACTCATCTTTGGCGCTCTTTCTCCCACAACACATCACTCCCGCCAGCAAACCGGTTCAACACTCGCGACAACACAAACAGCAAGTCCGACAGGCGGTTCATATATTGTCTTGGGGCGTCGTTGATGGTTTCGGCATTGCCTACGCTGACTATCGCGCGTTCTGCGCGGCGGCAGACGGTGCGGCAGACGTTGGCGATGGCGGCTGCGCGCGAGCCTCCTGGCAGGATGAAGTCTTTTAGCGGTGGCAGGTCGGCATTGTATTTTTCCAGCAGGGCATCGAGCCTTTCGACCTGTGTGTCGGTGATCATGGTGTAGCCGGGGATGCAGAGTTCGCCGCCCATGTCGAACAAGTCGTGCTGTATGGAGACCAGTTCATGCTTCATCTGGTCTGGCATGTCTTCGCACAGCAGGACGCCGATCTGTGAATTGAGTTCATCCACGTCGCCCATGGCGTGCACGCGCAGGGCATCTTTGGCGATGCGGCTGCCGTCACCCAGGCCAGTCGTGCCTTTGTCGCCGGTGCGTGTTGCGATTTTTGAGAGTCGGTTACCCATGGCAAATAAAATAAGTAAAGAAGTATGCAAGGATACGGCAAAAGCTGGCCAATGGCAGCATCTATGGTTGCGACGGTTGCCATCATTGCCCTCGCACTTGCTTATCAATATAATCGCGCAATGACACTTATACAATTATTGGCCGCGATCCGCTCTTCCTATATCACGGTACTTTCGGCGGCTGTTGCTCAAAACAATGTGCATATTGAACCGACATACCGCAATGCAGATGGCACGCTCAGGCTTGATGGCAAGCCTGCCCTACCCTGCCGGGCTGACTGGATACCCAAAGAAGGTGAGTTTGCCGGTCAGTCGCACACGGTAGATGCAAAAACCCAGCTGGAATTTGAGCCTTTTGCGTTTCAATTATCAGCAACTGAGGTGAGCATTACGCCATTCACCTGGGACTGGTTACCCTTGCAGATCAAGGGGCTGTCGCCTGATGTCGCTGAGGCCACGCTAACAAACTGGTTCCTGGCATGGTTTGATGGTGAGGATAACAATCCCAAAAATACAGATGGCGTGTATGGCGTGGTGCACTTCATGTCTGCGATCACGCAAGAGGGCAATGCCTTGCAATTAAGCATCGATCTTGGTTCTGTATCAGAGGCTGCCGTTGAAGATTTGTTATTCAAACTGTCTGATGCTAACGCTGCAAGAATACAGTTGGGATAAGTGCTCACCTGCAAAATGCCAGTTCATGATGCTTCTCTGGCAACCAGCATCTGAGATCGAATTGACCAGGGCAAATTAAATAAGCCAGGAGCGTTGAAAGGATGCGGCAAAATTTGGCCGGACACAGCATAATAGAGCGCATCAAGACCAGTACGGACCTCATTATGAATCATCCTGCCATTTTGGCGAGTGTCAGAAAGCCCCTGCCCGCGAGCTTGCTGCATGCGCTGCAAGCCTTGCTGGAAGACCGTTGCAGCATCGCCCTGGCGGTGCGTGAGCATCATGGCCGCGACGAGTCGTCTTATGACCCCATGCCGCCAGAGGCGGTGGTGTTTGTGCAGAGCACGGAAGAGGTGGCAGAGGTCATGAGGCTGTGTCATGCACATGATGTGCCTGTGATCCCCTACGGTGCCGGTTCGTCGCTGGAAGGCCATATCCTGGCCCTGCATGGCGGTGTGACGATAGACTTGTCGCACATGAACAGCATGATTGCCGTGCATGCAGAAGATTTGACGGCGACCGTGCAGGCGGGAGTCACCCGCAAGCAACTGAATACGGAGATACGTGATACTGGCCTGTTCTTCCCCATCGATCCTGGTGCGGATGCCAGCCTGGGTGGCATGGCCGCTACGCGCGCCTCTGGCACGAATGCAGTGCGCTATGGCACCATGCGTGAAAACGTCATGGCGCTGACGGTGGTGACTGCAGATGGCCGCATCATACGCACGGGTTCGCGTGCCAAGAAGTCGTCTGCCGGTTACGATTTGACGCGGGTGTTTGTCGGCAGTGAGGGCACGCTGGGCATTATCACCGAGGTGACTGTCAAGCTTTATCCTTTGCCAGAAGCCATCTCGGCTGCGGTGTGCAGCTTCCCGGACAATGCAGATGCGGTGAACACTGTTATCCAGACCATACAAATGGGCGTGCCGATTGCGCGGGTAGAATTCCTGGATGCGAATGGTGTGCGCGCCATCAATGCACATGACAAATTGAATTTGCCGGTCAAGCCTTTGCTGCTGTTTGAATTTCATGGCACTGAGCATGGCGTCAAAGAACAGGCTGAGCTGGTGCAAGAAATTGCAGCGGCGAATGGTGCCGGAGATTTTGAATGGGCGACCAGGCCGGAAGATCGTAGCCGCTTGTGGGCGGCACGGCATAATGCTTATTTTGCGCTGCTGCAAATGCGACCAGGTTCACGTTCGATTTCTACCGATTGCTGCGTGCCGATTTCACGTCTGGCGGAATGCATCAGCGAAACCCAGATTGATTGTGAGAACCATGGGGTCACCTATTCCATCATCGGCCATGTCGGTGATGGCAACTTCCATGTATTGATGCTGGTGGACCCGGATAGCGCGGAAGAAATTGCGGTGGCAGAATCCATCAACCAGCGCATGGTGACGCGCGCAATTTCAATGGACGGCACCTGCACTGGTGAGCATGGCGTGGGCATACACAAGATGGGATTTTTGATTGAGGAACATGGAGCAAATGCGATACACATGATGCGTTTGCTCAAGCATGCGTTTGATCCCAGGAATATTTTAAATCCCGGCAAGATTATTGCGTGGGATGAAGCTGAAGAATAATCGAGATCGTATTCAAGTTATTTAAGTCAAGACCATTCACCACAGAGACACGGAGTCACAGAGGTAGCACAGAGAAATTCCAAGGGAAACAATATGGCTAAGCCTGTGTCGCCCTCGCCGATTACCTGCACTACTCACGTCGCTCACTTATTGTCGTGGCAACTGAAACACCAAACAGAACACATCAGGAAGAGTAGAGTATGGCAACACGATTACCACCGGTACATGCATTATCTGCTTTTGAAGCTGCGGCGCGGCATAGTTCTTTTGCGGTGGCGGCTGAAGAGTTATGTATTACGCCTTCTGCGCTGTCACACCGCATACGTTTATTGGAAGAGCATTTGTGTGAACGCGTATTTGTACGCGAAGGGCGCAGTGTCACGCTGACTGAATTTGGTCGCCGCTACCTGGACGTGGTGCGGGTGGCCTTGCGTACCTTGTCAGATTTTCCGCTGCCGAACAAGGTGACGCAAAGCCAGTTGCGCGTCAAGGTGACGGTACCGCCGACCTTTGCGCGCTATATGTTCATGCCGCGCCTGGCGAGCTTTACAGATGCACATCCAGAAATAGAAATTGAAGTCTATCTGTTTGTGCCTTTGTATGACTTGAGCTTGTCGGAAAGCGATGTGGAAATACGTTTTGGTGCTGGTGAATATCCAAATCTGGTGACCAAGAAGTTGTTTATCGAACCCAGCTTTGTAGTCGCCAGCCCGGCTTACCTGAAGACTTTGCCACCGATACAAAGCCCGGCAGATTTGCGCCATGCAAGGCTCTTGCGTTCAGCCCTGGAACCTTGGCAGCCATGGTTTGAAGTTGCTGGACTGGACTGGCCAGAACCAACTACGGGCTTGCGTGTTGATGACCTGGGCCTGCTGCTGGAAGCAGTCAAGCATGGTCACGGCATAGGCCTGACCCGTCAGCAGTTTGCCCAGGACATGATCAGTCGAGGTGAAGTGGTCAGAGTGCTGGATACGCAGTTGGCGACACCACCGCATGCCTATTACCTGGTGCATGAGGCACAAGCCAATATACGACCCGAGGTGCAATTATTTATAGACTGGATGCAGGCGACATATCAGCAGGTGTAGGCTGACTTCATTGGATTGGGGGCCGCGACTGCACTCCTCTCCCATTTTCTTCAGCTACACCACCTTGCTACTCTCCTTACCAGGCTGCCCTATCTGCTGTTGCAGCAACAACCATTTATCCAATGGCATGGGGCGGGCGAACAGGAAGCCTTGCATGGAGGCGCAGCCATTGGCGATCAGAAACTCAGCCTGTTCCTTGGTCTCTACCCCTTCTGCGACGACCCGTAATCCCAGATGCGAGGCCATTGAAAGTATGGATTGCACGATGGCCGTACCATTCGCATCATCCGGCGTGTCTTGCACAAAGCTCTTGTCTATCTTGAGTTCATACAGAGGCAGGCGTTTGAGATAGGCCAGGCTGGAATAACCGGTGCCAAAATCATCTATTGAGAAACGGATGCCCAGGGTGGTCAACTCCAGCATGCGGGCGATGGTGTCTTGCAGGTTATCGATAAGCAGTCCTTCAGTGACTTCAAAGATCAGGCGCGTCGGCGGTGCACCTGTATATTTCAATACACGCCTGACCTTGTTGACAAAGTCAGGCTGGCGGAATTGTTTAGGGCTGACATTGACGGAGAGCGGTATGTCCCAGCCTGCAGCCTGCAATTGCAGCAAGGCCAGGCAGCCTTGTTCCAGCACCCAGTCACCCAGGCGCAAGATCATGCCTGATTCTTCTGCAATCGGGATGAAGAGCGCAGGTGAAATGAAACCGCGCTCAGGATGTATCCAGCGCATCAGCATTTCACCACCAACTGGTTTGCCCAGTCTGTCAACCTGTGCCTGTATGTACATGTGCAAATGCCCACCAGAGATGGCTTCGCCCAGCTCTCTTTCCATGGTCAGCCTTTGCTCGACCTCGGTTTGCATGCCGGTTTCATAGAAGGCGATCTGATTGCGGCCACTGCTCTTGGCGCGATACATGGCGGTATCAGCCTCACGCAGCAAATCATGAGAATTTTGATTGTCGCGCGGCAGCAAAGTGACGCCTATGCTGCAGGTGGTGCTGTATTGCAGGCCATTGATATCAAAAAACTGCGAGATTGAATGACGAATTTTTTCTGCCACGGCTTGTGCCGCATGGGCACCAGCCACCACATCATTGGAGATATGGCATAGCAGGACCACAAATTCATCACCACCGATATGTGCCACTGTATCGACTTCACGCAAGCTGCTACTCAGCCTTTGTGCCACCAGGGTAAGTAATGCATCACCCACGGCATGGCCGCGTGCATCATTGATGTATTTGAAGTGATCGAGATCAATGAAGAGTACGGCGCTGATCATATTGCTGCGCCTGGCTGTGGCCAGCAAGATGCTCATGCGGTCCAGCAGCAGGCGGCGGTTGGGCAAACCTGTCAGGACATCGAAGTAGGCCAGTCTGTGGATATGCTCTTGCGCTTTCTTGCGGTCACTGATGTCACGCCCGGTCGCAACCCAGTGACTGAACAGACCTTGTTCATCTGCCAGCGGTACGACATCGGCCTCCATCCAGAATTCACTGCCGTCATGGGTATAGCATATCAATTCTATGTGTACGGATTCAAAGGCAATCAGGGCTTGATTTAGTCTGTCAATCTCTGTTGCCTGGGTGCGTGGGCCTTGCAGGAACGCCGGGGACTTGTCTATTACTTCTTCGCTTTGAAAACCGGTCTGGCGTACAAAAGCATCATTCACAAAAACGATTTTGAGATGCCTCTTTCCGGCAGGGTCGACATCCACCTTGATGATCATCACGATGTCATTCAAACGGGCTACCGCTGCAACGATGAGGCGCAATTCTTCATTTGTCGCTTTCAAGGATGCCTGCCCCTGCTGCAAAGAGGCGGTGATGATGCGCTGGTGTTCGAGCGAGTTATCCAGTCTTTGCAAAAGCACGCCACAAGAAATCGACATGACTGCCGCAATGAAAGTGAAATTGATCGTCACCACCACCAATTGCATGAAGGGGTGTGAATCAAAGCCATACACATGCAAATTCGCATCGGCGATATACCCCACCACCAGCATGCTGACCGATGCCAGCAACAGGGCTTGCATGGCCAGGCGCATATTCAGCAGCAAGGAGGTCAGTACCGGAAAGGCCAGCAAATAAATCAATCCGGTCAGACCAACCTTGATGAGGAACCAGACGCCAAGTAGATACAGAAACAGCAAGAAATTCCAGGCCCGCTGTTTATAACTCAAGAAAGGAAGACGCCAGATGGTGGCGATCCAGGCCAGGGCAAAAATATCGACTACCACGACCGACCACAGGTTTTCGCTGATGGCCAGGACGATGCTTGGGATGGCGGTTGCACCACCCAGTGTCAATACAAAAAATAATATCGCCGACAGCACTTGCTCGCGCCACTGGTGCGCTTCACCCAGTGCCGGAGAGTTTGCCATGTAGTTACTGCGGATGAATTGAAAAACAGTCACAAATGCTGTCCTTCTGTCATTACATCACGAAACAGGCCAGGCTCAATTCAGCGGCCAGATCAGTAATACTATACCAACATTTAACTACTTAAACAGAAATTAATCCTAAGCAGGGAAAATGTCACAAAAATGCATTCCCTTTTAGCAATATTGTGACTTTATCGCCTTGATTCTATCTTGTTTTCCTGGTTTCGGGCCTGCCCATATTGGTAGCAGCATGCCTGCGGTTTTGATTCCACGCAGGCACAGGCTAATCGACGTTTTTGCCAGCAGAGGCACACCATAAAGCAAACCACTGTTCACGGCTGAGGCGAATGGTAGTTGCAAGAACGGCTTCCTGAATCGCTGCTATACGTCCAGATCCGGTTAATACCAGTGGCCTGGAGGGATGTTGCAAAATCCACGCAAGCGCGACCGTCGCAGTGCTGACATCAAGTTCAGCCGCGATGTGCGTTAACACTGCACTGATACGCTGACTGCGTTCATCTTGCTCACTTAATGGGCGGAATAAACTACCACCACCAAGTGCCGACCAGATCATCGGTGCCATGCGCAGACGCTGGCACAGATCAAGTGTGCCATCATGCAAAGCCTGCATATGCAATAAGGATAATTCGACTTGATTGGTAACCAGAGGGACGCGGGCTGCCAGCAATTCAAACTGGCTATTGGTGAAATTGGACACGCCAAAATGCCTGACCTTGCCACTCTCTTGCAATTGCCGGAAAGCGCCTGCTATTTCATCCGCATCCATCAGCGGATCTGGCCTGTGTATCAGCAGTAAATCCAGTTGCTCTATCTGCATAGCACGCAGCGACTGTTCAGCCGAGGCGATGATGTGCGCAGCACTGGTATCGTAATGCTGCATGCCATGTGCAGGCCGGTTGTTGGAGACCAGCTTGATGCCACATTTACTGACGAACTGGAATTGATCCCGCAAATGCGGTGCCAACGCGATAGCCTCGCCCAAGAGGCTTTCACTTTGGTAATCGCCATAGATATCGGCCTGGTCTATGGTAGTGACACCCAGAGCCAACGCCTGCTCCAGAAATGTCACTCTTTGCTGCGCAGACATTTGCCAGCTCCCCAAGCGCCACAAACCCAATACGATGCGGGAAAATTCAGGGCCATTCGGGGCGATGTGCAAACGCGGGCTGCTCGTTGAAATACTCATGCTTGTTGTACCTGCTGTAAAGTGGCGATCAAATCATCCCGTGTGGTAAAGCCGGAAGCCAGCATATGCAGCGCCTCATTATGCACCAGCAAGAGGGCTGGAAAACCGCGTATGCCCCAGCGCTGGGCTTGTTCAAAATGCTCTCTTGTGTCCGACATCGCCATGGGTGAAACAAGGGTCTCGGCAAAACTCTGGGCATCAAAACTGTCGTCACCTTCGACCTTGTTCATCGCCTCAACCGCCAGCGCTGACAATACGGCAGTGTCACGTACATCCTTGCCCTCGGCATAGAAAGCATGCTGTATCGCATGAAACACAGCCAACGCCGCGCGGCCAGTATCATCATCCGTCAATGTGCGTGCCGTTACGACAGCACGGCATGCAGGCTCAGTGTCATAGATAAAACCTGCTTGCGACAGGGCTGCACTGTTGAAAGGCAAACCAGTACGCTCAGCCACATGCTGCCAGTGCCCAAGGATAGTAGTTCGCGTCTCGTCATCCAGCACCTGCTTGTTATAGGCACGCAAGCCTCCCATGATCACATCCATTTTGGCACCAGGCAAGGTATCCAGCAAGGCCAGCAATTCCGGCCCGAAGCCATAACACCAGGAGCACATGGGGTCTGCGACATAGATCAACTGCGTCATAAGCTTATCTCTGAGTAAAAAGGGATATGCCATTGTATAGAAACTTGGAAATTGCTGGGTTGAGCAGTTTAATACCTGAAGACCTCTTACCATAGAGGAAGGGCCAGCCACTTACAAGCCAGCTTTCGAAGTTTTCTTTATATCTATAAGACCTCTCACCACAGAGACAGAGATAAGCAAGGGGGAACTGGATTATCGCTTTGTAGAGCCAAGTATTCGATATCTTGAGGTTTGACGTCAAAACAAAAAAAGGAGCGTCAGCTCCCTTTTTTTATTGCCTGTCAATTTTTGTGGATTTCCTGGTACGGGCTTTGTGTCGGTCTTTAGTCAAGTCTATGATCTTTGTCGATTAGCTTATGCGCCATGCGGTGAGCTGTGCGCGCGATGTAGACAACATTAAACGAACAAATCAGATGAGTTGCATCTCATTGCCCCAGAAATAAAGAATAAAGAGCGAGAGTCAAAGAGTAAAAGCAGAGCTTTCGCTTGTTCTTGCTGTACTTGCTTTTCTCGGAGCGACTCTGTGTTTGGGTGCCTCATTGTTGAGAGGTCTTGACCTTGTTTTTGAGCTTGTTTTTGTTTGTTTTTTTTGTTTCGGATTCTGAGTTTGTGGCCAATTTCCCTGCGCTAATTTCTGGGCAATAAAAAAGCCCCCTCATTTTGTTGAGGGGGCTTTTGAGTTTCCTTCGTTGATCGAAGGAAACGAATAGGAGTCTGACGATGACCTACTTTCACAGGCGAATGCCTACTATCATTGGCGCGGGAGCGTTTCACCGTCCTGTTCGGGATGGGAAGGGGTGGTTCCACTCTGCTATGGTCGTCAGACAAAGGGGTGAGGGGTGAGCATTGTTTTGCCCATCCCAGCATTCGAATTGTCTGGGGTGCTGATTGTCTTTTGACATTCAGCCGACTGTAATTGGAAGAAGGTATTGGGTTGAGCTTGTATCGTGCAAACACACTGCACTGCTTCTCAAAATTATAGGGTCAAGCCTCACGGGCAATTAGTACTGGTTAGCTTAACGCATTACTGCGCTTCCACACCCAGCCTATCAACGTTGTGGTCTTCAACGACCCTTTAGTGCACTCAAGGTGCAAGGGAAGACTT
>NZ_JAUXQE010000042.1:0-13273 GCF_030683615.1 Undibacterium sp. | reverse complement strand
CCATGGCGTCTTCTATTCTTTCTGGAAGACCATGCGGTCCGCTTTCTTGACCAAAAAACCTGCTACTTCCATGCCGATATCCATCAAGTCAGCCGGGTCCAGGCTGGCAACATCTTGCGCCGTCAGGATGGGGGCGGTAATACGCGGCAAGACTTGTTGCAGGGCGACCACGTTCATATTGCCCAGGTCGATCAAGGACACGCCGCGCAGTTCGCCTGCCTTTGGTTTGCGCAGGGTGATGGTGGTAATTTCGGTGTCGCCACGTTTGAGTGGTTCATCCAGGGTGATGGTTTTGGATTTTGTGTTGTCTGTGCTTGGGGTAGTCATGGTTTTTACTTTCTAAATGATTGGGGTTTTACTACTGGTTAAATTGCTTGTTTTGCTACCTGCTTACATGCCAATGGCGGCGCGCAGTTCGGCGCGGCGGTCTATGCCACCGACGATTTCCACGCCGTTGATAAAGTCCAGCTCGATGATGTCTTCACCGTTGATCATCAGCTTGTAATAGCTGCAGGTGGTTTTGTACTTGTGTTCGCCCTTGTCGGCCATCTTGGCGCTGCCCATTTCGATTTCCTTATGACGTCCACGGACCACGATTTCCACGGCGTCCACCTGGGCGGTATCGTCATTCTGGTAAGCACCGGCAAAGCGCAATTGCACGGCGTTGTGGGTGACGGCACCGTATTGCAGCAAGGCGTCATACAGCAGGCCGCCTGCAGTCCAGTCGAGTTCGATTTTTTCATTGTGGTAGTCAATCTCGATAGGGCCGGACATGCCGCCTGCGATGTAGTCTTCCATCTTGCGGCTGAGTTTTGGCAAGGTCAGCTCAGGCACCAGGCCCAGATAGGACAGGCCGTCATTGAACAGGTTGAAATCTTTAAGCTTGCTGGGTAGTCCCATGGTGTACTCCTTTTTTATGAAACCTATGATTAAGCTACTGCGCGGCGCGATTTTGAGCCTGCGATGCTCACCGTACCTGCGTACGGTTGCGCTTCTTAACTCAAACTAGCGCCGCTCGCTACGCTTACTCATAGATTTCATGGGTTGATAATCAATTAGTGATTTGCTTGGCAAAGTCAGCCAGGTAACGGTCTGTGATGCGCTGTTGCAGTACCAGGTCTTCTACTGGTGGCACTGGCGTGTAGTCGTAATCAATCGTCAGTGAGCCGATTTTGAGACTGTCCTTGCTGTTGGCTGCTGGGTCGAACCAGGCTTTGCCGTCGATGATCAGCCCGGCCGTCTTCAAGGCGCGGAATTTGGCGTTGATGGATTCAATCAAGTCACGCACCAGGGATGGGTGCATGGGCTTGTCCACGTAGGTGAAATGCACCTCTGCAATGGTGTCAGCCAGCACTTGCGCGGTGCGGGTGTAGTTCTCGAAGAAAAAGAATTCTGCTTCCTCGGCCGTGCGGCTGCCCCAGAAGCGGTACCCGGTTTTATTAATCAGGGTGGTGACGCCTGCAGCGTTCAGGACGCCTGCATCTGTTGCCGATGATTGCAGATCCCAGAACACGTCGCGGGCAATGCCGGTCGGGCCATTCACTACGACATTGGATAAAGACTTATGCCAGCCTGTGTCATTGTCAATCTTGGCACGCAGGCCCAGGGCATAGGCGACAGCAGGTATTGAGGCATTGGCCTTGCTGACCGTGTCAAAGTGCACAAAGTCAGGCCAGATAATCATTACTTCACGTTGCCCGAAATGCTGGCGGTAAGCGATGGCGGCTTCCTTGGTCTGTGCGCCCCAGGCTGAGGCATACACAAAGGCGCGCAGCTTTTGGGCAACAGCGGCCAGCTCGGTGGTGACCGCTTGTGTATCGAGGCCAGGCGCGCCCAGGATGCGCGGTTTAATACCAAACTTGGTTTGTGCGGCCAGCAAGGCTTTAACGCCCGTATATTGGCCGCTTGGTGTGATTGTGCCTACTACGTTAGCGGTCTGGATGGCTTCGTCTTCGTCAGCATCCACGCGCACCACGATGGTGACAGGATTAGTCTGCAGGCTGATGGCGTTCAGTGCCTTAGCCAGCGTGCCGGTGCGGCCTGCCTTGGCAATGGCGGCCTGTACATTGGTAATCAGCACCGGCACGTTCAGGGGAAAGACCGTTGCATCTGCATCGTCAGCCGTGGCAACCAGGCCGATGACTGCAGTAGAAACGGTACGTATAGGGCGGGTGCCTTCGTTAATTTCGATGACGCGCACGCCGTGGTGATAGCTGGTTACGGGCATTATGGTTGCTCCTTTTGGTGGTTGGGAGGGTTAAGCAAGGATGGCTGCAGCACGGCCAGGCTGGATCAGCCCGGCGATTTCCAGCGCCTGCAGGCCGGGTGTGGCTTCTGCTGGTTTGATCCAGTCTGAGTTTTCCAGGCGCATTACCCAGGCCTTTAAGCTGGCGTTGGCGTCGGCAGCGGCCAGAATGGCGGCGGTTTCTTCCCTGGTGAAACGGTCAAGGAATTGCCCGCGTGTCAGGCGGTTGGGTGCGGGTACCGGGACATCTACCGACCAGGTGAAGGCCTGTACAGCATTGATATCTGTCAGGGCGTTGGCGGCCAGCTCGGCGGCGTTGCTGGATTGCCGTATTGCTTCACGCTCGGTAAGTACCTGGTCAATCTCGGCCAGACTGCCCCAGCCTGCGGCGTCACGTTCCTGGGCGCGTTGCAGCTTCCAGTCTGTGGCGGCAATCAGCCTGGCCGCTTCGTCTTTGATTTGGCTGCAGCGGGCAGCTTTGGCGGCCGCCAGCGCTGCGTCAGCGTTCAGGGTGATGGTGGTCTTGCCCTTGGCTACCTTGGCGGTGTAATGGGCCAGCAATGCCGGGTTAAAGCCCTCCGGCGCGGGTACCAGGCGCACGCCATCCCAGGCGGCTTGCTGGTCGTTTTGTGTGTAGCCAGTGATTTGATTGGCTGCATCTAAAATCAGTTGTGTCATCGTGATGCTCCTTAAATAACCAGGTAACCCAGCGTCATGTAATAGCTGCCGGTGCTGGCGTCAGTGAAATAAAGCGGGCCGGTTTGGCTGCCTACTGCTTTGTGTGCGGTGGTCAGGGTGATATAGCCCGCCCCGTTGGCGGTCTGCAATGACTGGCTGCTGGTGCCGGTCAGATAGAAGTACGACGGGCCAGCGGCGCTATACGCGCCAGACATTGCCAGCATCAATATCTTGCCGCCTATGGCTGCGCCGCTTTGTGTTGTGCTGGCCGCATAGGTGCGCTGAAACACGGTCATTTTGTTGGTGAACAGCCATTGATACAGGGCGTTGGCCGTGGTGTTCAATGCTGTTGTGATGCCGGTATTGCCGTGCAAAGCGTTGCGCACACCGGCGTCACCAAAGAAAGCGCTTGCCAGCGTAGTTCGGCCTGCGCTGATTTCGCTCGATACAAAGTTCCAGGCATCCACCGAGGCAGCGGCATCAGCAAACAGAAACACCATGATGCTGGTCAGCTTGGTGTATAGCGCATTCATAGCCGCACTTGATTTCGCCAATTCGCGCAAGGCTGTGAGGCTGGCCCCTATGGCATCTTGTGCCGGTGAATTGGCCGCGATGGCATTGAGCCAGTTTGTACTTGCATAGATCAGCGTCATAGCGGCTTGGACGCTGGCAAACTTGTCCATGCTGGTGCGGCTGGATGTTGTCAATGTCAGGCAACCAGGTATTGCAGCGATATACGGCACCAGGTAGACGGCTTTACCTTGTATCCATGTTTGCATGACGCTGGATGCAAGAATATCTGTCCATGCCAGCGTGCTGCCCAGCAATTTGGGCCGTAGTAAATCGTCCTGCAGCGCCACTTGTATGGTGCGGGCTTCATCCGTGCAAAGCCGCTGCCAGGCGCTGCGGTGGGCCGCGTCGGCCAGCCAGGTGTCTATCTCTGCGCTGGTCATGGCATCAAACAGGGCCAGGGTATCGCGGCCAATCAATGGGGCGTTGATGACCTTATCTAATGCCCCGAACAAGGCACCATTGATTACCATGGCGTTGGTATTGGCTTGCGCCAGATCCACGCCTTGCAGCAAGGCACGGGCGCGGGCGATGTACTGGTCGCGGAAGTCGGCTAAGTTGGTCGAACTCATATCAGATCAATCCTGCATAGATAAGGGTGGTCAGGTCGTCAATCTGCGCTTGCAGGTTGGCGGTGGTGGTTTTGTCAGCCTTGGTACCCAAACCCACGGCCAGGGTGTTGATATCTGCATCTATTGCCGTGATGGTGTCGCGCAGGCGGTCCACTTCCTGCGCGCCGGGGTTTTGGATATGGGGCAAGTTGTATTGCCGGTTAGGGGTCTTTTGATCTTGCATGGCTACCCTCAGATGACAATCACGCGCAAGTTACGGTGACGCGGCCGGGCTGCTGTGTTGCCTGTCATTTCCAGCTTTGCCCGCAAGCGGTCGGCATTCACGCCGTTTAATTCATAGGTCAGCTCATGCCAGTCGGTCGCAATGTCCCTACTTGAAACGAAAACAGCAGGCGTATAGACCGGCGCGCCGCCTGCCTCTGGTGCCACGCTCACAGTCAGAGCTGATCCTGCGGGCAAATTGCTATCCACCACAATGCGGGCGCGGACGTTCTGGCCTGCAGGAACCAGCGGGCTGATATAGCTGCCCTGGTTGGATACCGTGCCAGCCAGCAGCGTGACGCCTGGGTGCAGCACCGGCGACAGGCTGGCCGTGCCGGTGAGTTTGGCCCGGACACTGAATTGCCCTGATGTTGGCGCTGCCAGGCGCACCGGCTGGCCGTCATCCAGATTCAGGACGCTGCCACCCGGTAAGGTGATTTGATATTCAACACGAGTCTGTGCGCTGGGCGCTTCTACCAGGCCCAGCAGCATTAAATCTGTGACGTTATTGAGATTAGTGCTACCCAGCTCTATGGTGCGGGTGGTGGCCGTGTATTCAGCCGCTACCAGCCTGAAGGCCAGGTCACGATCTTGATGCGGTGTCCAGGTAGTGGCGTTGCTCGATGACAGCAGCACACCAACGGTATAAGGCTGGCTGGTTACCCATTGGCCCTTATGCTCGTCATACTTGCCCAGCTCGGCAATGGCGGCGGCCGTGGTGGCATCGTCACACAAAATTACCAGGGCATAATCCACACCACCGCTCAGGGTGACTGGGTAATCAAAATTAATACGTGTCGCCTGGCCGTTGGTGTTAACGGTGGATGCAGCCAGGCGGGCTTGTACAATGACTTTCTGGTCAGGGATGCCCATACGGGTTTCCCGTATTTGCACGGCCAGCATAGAATTGCCCTTGGCCGTGAACCACAGATCAAGCCCGGCAATTTGTCGGTCAGTAGCCAGCGTAAAGGTTTGGGCCAGTGGATCCACCTTAAAAAAGCTTACCCAGCCTGATGTATGAACCGTGACCAGCTGGCGCACGTCCTGCGCTTCCAGGCCTATGCCGCTATAGATCGCCACACCATAGCTTCCGTGGCTGCCTACAAATTCCACGCGCTTACTGCCTGCTGGTACTTTGGCCGGAATCATAAACGTGCCGGTGATGCTGCCTGGTGTTGGCGCTGCCAGATTAGTGGGGACTACAGCGATACCATCAAAGCGCAAGGTTTGTATGGTTTCGCCTGCCTCGAAGCCTTTGATCGTAAATCCAACACTGATTTGCCTGATGAATTCAGCCGGTTTGCTGCTGTAGCTGATTTCGTTTGTCAGTACATTGATACGCTCATAGGCTTCGCCATCAGCCTGCACTAAGGAACGTTGCACAGTCCTGGTCTGATTCTCTGTGATGTTCTGCGTGACCGGGCTTAACCAGGTAGTGCTTAAGTCTGTCCAGCGATCTATTGCCGGGTTCAAGACCACATCAGATGGTAAAGGGTCAAACGCATCATAAGGATTGATACGCATGCTGCCAGTGCGCAAAGACTGCTCCAGCAGCGTGATGGTGGTGTAAGACAGCGTCAAAGGCGCAGCCATGTCAACAGACAGCAAATGCGGCTCTACTGCTACGGGCAAAGTCAGTTCACCACCAAAGATAGCACCAGTTTGTGTCAAGCCCTGGTCACGTACAGAATCAGACATGAAGGGGTCCACAAACAAGCCGCGCTTGGCAGTGGCATCACGTAATTGGGTACTGGATTCAAGCCGCTGCTGCGCCATTAATTCAGTCAGCAAGTCCATGCGCCTGGCGTATGCGGCCAGGGTATCCATGGGAACCACACGCACGCTGTCATTGTTGACGGTACGAGCACCGGTGCGCCAGTTTTGCACAACAGACGCCAGCGGCAAGAGGTTGGCCGGTACGCTTGGCGGCCTTGGGTTGCGGTCTGCGGCCACGCCTGGTAGCCAGACCAGCGCACCAGCACTGTCCATGCACAGGCGGTCTATGCGGGGCAGCATGCGGTTATAGCTCACAAGGATAGGCGTGCCAGCTACCGCACCAGTGACTGTAAAACCGTCCGCATCAAACGCCGTTGCTGGCACCGTGGCAAGGTATTGATAAGTCACTTTGTAAGTGGTGCCGGGTGCTGGCTCTGCGCCTGGTAGTGACCAGTCCATCTGCTGGGCGGTGAATTTCCAGTCAACATCCTTAAGGTATGTGGTTGAGCCTTGCTTCACTGACAGCACGGCCAATACAGATCCATCCTCAAGCGGGTCTTGTGCGCCTGTAAAACCGCCATGGGCCACATCTATGGTTTTTTGCGCGGTGATGGTCACGTGGGTGACATTCGCAGCCGGGCTGCGGTCAAAGTTCACGCGCTGGGCTGCTGGGCCAGTGGATTGGTGCGGCTCGTTCTCGATGTACCTAAAATCTGGCGTGGCTGCATAAACAAGGCGGCGACTTGTGGGCAGTTCAACAGCAAAGCCAAACACGCGGGCGCGGCCTTCACTGACGGTGTACACCTGTTCACCGCTCGGCAAATTGTCTGCAGCGGAAACGTTCAAACCGTTCACTACGTAATCACCGCCGGATGAATCACGGTCATAGCGTGCCAGGGCTTGCGTCACGCCATCGAGCTGGGGTGGTGGCTCTTTGCTGCGGACTGTGCCGTCTTCGACGGTATAGACTGGGTAAAAATCGCCTGGCTGGCCGTCACCGGCAAAGCCCCAGGCAAGCAGCTTTTGCAGGCGGCCTGCACCGGCTTTGTCAAAGCCACGGGTATTTTGTGCGCGGTTGCGGAGGGTTGGGTCTTCCAGCTCAGTGATGATATGCGGCTGCAGGTACACGCCCACGATGACGATACCGACCACGGCAATGGTCAGGGCTGCAGGCGCTATGCCACGTACTGCGCCATCCACATACAGCGCGCCAGATTCGCAAGTAGTCGCGCCGGTGGCGGCATTGACGACAATGCGAGCGTCACGAATAACCGCGCCGTCAGCCAGTAGCACATCAGCCACGCCTTTAACGCGGGCTTGCAGCAGGCTTTGTGTTTCGTTGAGTTCGTCTGACTGGATAACCTTGTCAGACCGATACAGCACGGTATCAAACTGCTTGGCCGGGTTGTGCCGGTTCAGGTAGCCGGGTAAGTTAATATTTTGATCCATAGATATCCTGCTTAGAAAGGCAACACGTAGCGATAGACTTGCTCAGTCGCGCCAGACCGTATCAGGCGCGGAATGTGGTCCAGCATGTACAGGCGGCCCGGTGCGGTGATTTGTGCCGGTGTGAAATAACGTTGCCCGGCTGGCAGGCCTGCGGCCACTTCGGTACCAACAAACAAGCCCAGCTCGCGGATGTCCTGGCCTGCGCCGTCGTCATAATCAAAGACAAATTCGACCAATACCCAGCGCGATGGTGTATTGCCGATGCGGTACAGGTCACCGCCTGGCACCCTGATAGTGTTCGGTGCGTTAGGGTCTGTCTCTGGCACCACGAATTGCTTTTGTGATGCCACGCGGCGGCCTATCTCATCCATCAGGCCAATGGCAGTGATGGGCTCGGATACCGGCGCGGCATCCCATGCCGCCAGGCCGTGGCCCCATGCCAGGTGCAGCGGGCGGTTTTTAAATTGTTCGGCCAGTTCGATGCGGCCTTGGTCTTGTAGGACTGCCATGTCAGTGCCTTTCTATGGATTTGAAATTAAGGGGTAGCAGACGGCCCAGCCGCTGGCCCATTGATCAGCCCAGCCATAAACAGGCAAAGCCGGGCTGCAAACTGTGCTTGCTGTGCCTGGTGCAATGGCGGTGATAGGTGCAGGCATGGCGCGCGCCATCAGAACGGCGCAATAGCTGGCGTGGTGATTGCCCAGCACAGGCAGTAATGCCAGTTGATTGACCACGCCGCTGGATAAGTCGCTGATGCTGACCACGCTGTTTAAGCTGATCTCGCTATCGAGTAGCCAGCTATCAAGCTGCATCATTGAATCGTCAACGATGGTGTTTAACTGGCGCGGCCGATGGGCTGCAATGGGTGCCAGTGTTGGCGGCGCATTGACTGCGGCTGTGTGCGTTTCACCGAAAGACAGCTTAACGCCAACAGTTGCAGGGTCACCAGACCAGATACCAGAATCATCATCAAACAAGCATTGATCAAAGCTGGTAGCGTCAAAGCGGCCAGCGCGCAAGTCAAGGCCGTGATACAGGCGATAAAAGCGGCTGTGTGCGGGTATTGATGCGTTCACTACCTGGCGTATACGTGCCAAGTCCAGCGCGGCCGCCGCGGTGCCTGGGTCGATGTGCACCAGGAATTCATCTTCTTCTATCGTGACCTGGTCATAGTCCAACCAGGACAAGGCGCGCACAACACTGGCGGCGCTGCCGCGTTCCAGCAGCCAGGGCAAGCCAGCGGCGATCAGCTCGGCATTGCTGGCGAAGTGCAGCGAGAATTGCGCCAGGTTCCATTCAGCGGCAAGCCAGGGCTGGAAGGCGGCAGGCATGCTGCTGGCGATATTGGCCGGTGCGTCTGCCGCCGCGTCCAGATCCGCACGCGGGGCAATGCGTACAAGATTGCGTTCCAGTTCGCTGGCGTTGGGGGGTAATAATAAGGCCAGGTCGGTCATGCAACACCGCCATCTGTCAGGGTGATGGCGCCAGCGACGGCGTATTCATCGGCAGCCAGCACGGTATTGCTGGCGGGCTGGCCTGCAATGGGAAATTCAACGCGGGCAATGCCCGGCTGTTGCAGTTGTGCGGTTACCCAGGACAGCGGCACGCTGCGGCCCAGGCTGGCATAAGTGGCAAGCGAAGCCATGAACGAGGCAGTAATTTTTGTGACGATATCGGCCGGGGCGCTGGCTTCGCGCCACAGTGTTGCGGTGACATTCAAGGCCACAGGGCGCGCCACGGCAACGGTTACAGACACACCCAGCGGACGGGCGTTGGGTGCGTTCATGGCGGCCAGCACGGCGGCGCTGGTGGCTTGCGCCTGGCTGGCGTCAATCAGCCACAGCACCACATTGACGGTGCCGGGTGCGCCGTTGTTCAACCCACTGGTGAGGTTGGCATCGCGCACATTGGCGCTGGCAGACAGGGCAAGCAAGCGGTATTGCTCTGCCGTGCCATTGCCAGCCAGGGCGGCAATGCGCAATTGAATGCGGTTGCGGTAGCGGTCGTCTGCTTCGCCTGGCATACGGGCCAAGTTGTAGAACGCGCCTTTGTGGTCCAGGTCTGTGCCGGTGGCAAAGGCCAGCAGGTTGGCGCGGGCTGCATCGTTGACGCGGCCACGCAAGAGCATTTCGCGGTAGGCAAACGCTTCTACCTGTTTGACCAGAGGTTCAGATGGCAAGGCCAGCACATTGGCGGCACTTGGCTGGCGTTGCAGCAAGTCTTGTTTGTGGACGGTGACCAGGGCTTCAAAGTCCAGCTCTTCAACGACTGCGGGCGGTGGCAGCGATTTAAGATCAATCATGCTCATGCTTTCACCGTGACAGGTAAAGACAGGCTAAACGCCTTTGAGGCGCGCACCAGTTGGCCTTTTAAATCAATGATGACCTTGCCGGGCTGGTCTGTGCGGTACAGCTTGACTTGCGTGAGCTTGATGCGGGGTTCCCACTTCAGCAGGGCTTCAGCCGTGGCGGCGTACAGGCGCACTTGTGTAGTGCCATTGTCTGGCTGGTCTATCAGTTCAAACAGCAAGCTGCCATAGTCACGGCGCATTACGCGGGTGCCTATGGGGGTGGTCAAAATATCGGCAATGCTCTGGCGCAAATGCGCCAGGCCTGCGATGCGTTCACCTGTTGAGAGATTCATGCCAGCCATTGCTTTGCCTTAATCCGGTATCAAAAACCAGCTACGGCCGGTGCTGGGGTGGGTGCAACTGGCGTGATGCCCGGCGCGGCATGCGGGGATGCCGTCCAATGTCATCCATGACGAACCCTCTACCATCACCGGGTTAGCGTGCGGTACCGGGCCGTGCGGGACAATGCGGTCACCCAACAGCACGACAGGCGCACCGTCAACCGCAAAGAAGTCTTGCCCACCAGCGCGGTGCGGGCCGCCTGCGCGGTCCAGGGCTTTTACAGCGATACCGTGGCTCATGATTTGACGCCCTCGAATTTAGGCGTGCGCAGGGTGACTCCATCGTTACGCAGTTCAAGCGTTGTATTGCCCACGACAAAACTAAACTTGCCTTCGGTTGGCAAAGTGATGATGTAGTGATGCTCGGCGTGGTTGTAATCAGCCGTCGCGCCGTCTGGGTACTCTGTGCGGGTGTTGTCCGGGTTGGTGTCTGGTGCGGGGTTGTGGTTGCTGGCAATGCCTGGCAAGACCACGCCGCCTGCGAATTCACCAGAGGGCGAAAGCAAAACGCATTGTTCGCCCACGGTGGGCGGGTTCCATGTCTTTGTTTTGCCAGCGCGTGCCGTTGCCATGGGCAAGAAGCAGGTTTTAATGTCGCCAATTTGCAGGCGCACATGTGGTACGCGGCCGTGCTTGACTTCGGCAATGGTGCCAAAGCGGACGAGATTTTGCAGGCGGCGGGAGAGGTCGGCAAGGGTGAATTCCATGCCGTCTATGGTGACGTGACTGGGCTAGCCAGTCACGCGGGGAGGGGTTGTTATGAGGCTTAGCAACTTACGGGCGTTTACGCGTGCGCGAGGGGTGTGAGATATTTTGAGTCAATTGCAACTCATGGACGCTTATGCAAGAGCGCGGCTACTGGCACACGCATAGACGTTACGGAGCCTTGCTAGATTGAAGACATTGTTGAATCATGGTTCTCTGCAAATTAATCTCCTCGGTGGCATTTGAAGTCTTATACGTAACGTTTATTATTTCGTTGACTTTTCCAAGTCCCATGACGTTGTCTATGAATTTTGATTGACCTATTGTACGGAGATCAGCAACTACTTCTGATGTCGGTATTCCTGCTCGTTTAGCGTTTGCAATGCTATTCGCAATTTCCAAATTCTTAAAGCACATTGGAACGGATTGCCCATTTACCCATTTAATATTCGTTTTTGATGTTTCCATACATTTGCTAAAAAGAAGGGCACCGAATAGAGCCGGTGATCTTATTTTTCCCTCATATAACAAATTCAAATCATCCTTCGCAATCTGACTCAAAAATACGTTGTTGTTGTTAACGGCATATTTTTCAAAATCACCCCCGAAGAGTTTTCTTTTTCCTAATTCAAGATAGATCAAATAACTGTCTGCGGTTTTAAGAGCTGCATGTCCATTTGTACTACAGTCGATGATTGGGGAACTGTTACTGGCATAGGTATTTAACGATGCACATATTAATGCAGCGAAGAGTGCGATCGAAATGCAGGGAGTTTTTTTAGTCATTATTTTCATTTTTTTAAATTGTGATTAATTGAGTTTGAAGCGCCTGTATAGCTACGAAAAGTGCAACATTATCGCACGCACGCCGAGACTGAGGAGTGTCAATAATCACCTGAAAACCATGCGTACGAATACGCAGGGCTATTCGCACCTACGTGTGCAATCAGTAGCCTTCTGGTGGCTGTTTTGAGTTAGGGCTATGCTGAACAAGTATCCGAATAACGACATTACCTTTGATAAGTCATTGATTCACAAAGAGGTAAAATTTACGAGCAGGACTTAATCAGCGTAGCCTTAGACCACGTCTCGTAAATGTCGCCGATTATGCAATCATCTAAGTGCCTCGTTGCATTTTTTAGTTCAAGTAGAGCATCTATTGCAAGAGAATAACTCCAACCTGGCGAGTTTAGAATTTCCCATGCCGATTGGTGATTTCCTTTTTCTAAAGCCAAATGAAAATCTTTAACCAAGTCGATTGAAATGTCCTGTCCTCTGGATCGACGTTCAAATCCAGAGTTATCATGTGTTGTACCTGGACGATTATCCGCCAAATATTTGGGGATACCAGGCTCGAAAATATCAAGCTTCCGCAATTCAAGAAGAGACTCCTTTTCGAAAGAAGAGGTGGCCTCAAAATCCCAGACTTTGCAAAGTCGATTGAAGTCTCCGACTATTTCTTCATCGTCAGGTTCTAGATAGTCTGTAGCTGACATCTTTACCAGATAGTAACCAAACTGATTTTCTGTCAGTCCTATTTCATATATTTCACCCGCTTCAATGTTGAAGTCTAAAAAACAAAATTCTTTTTGGAGAACGTTTTGCAGGTACAAACCCGTATATGAACGAGAACTATGTCCATTTCCAATCGGCACCAAAGCTGGCGGGAAACCCATCCCATCCCAAAAGGGAATATTTAAGCCAAGAATTGATGAGTAGTCGAGGCCTTCTTGTTGGAAGTCGACAATTCTGTGGCACCCTAATTTTTTAAGAATAGATTCATATGTCATATTTAATTTGGCTTCACCAAATAGCTCACGGTGCGATTACTCTAACGTAATCGCACGCATTTCTAGACTGAAAAATACTAATAACCGCCTCAAAATCATGCATGCGAATACGCAGGGCTTGTACCCACGTGGGCCAAATCCATTGAATCATGCAATTTAGAAAGGGATTCTTCCTTTTTTATTCAATGCTTTTACCCACCGTCTGTTGATGCCTTCTAAAGGCTCAACTTGGTCATCGATATATTCATCAACTGCGGTTTGTTCTTCTGGTGTCAGGTCAAGTACGGATGATATGCAGGAGCAAGAAACTAATTGACCAAGACAAAGCGGGCATCTTTCTTTGGTGCAGAAAATTTCATGGAGTTCACCTTGGTTGCATTGGCAGTCGGGGCAGATTGTTGTCATGGTATTTATTGTTTGGAAGTAGTGATTGCGTATTTTAGCCCGCGTGGGTGCGATTAGATTCTATGGTTTCCGTCAAGTTTTTATTGTGATCAGATCAGGATTAAAGTCGGTCTTGTTCTTGAACAAGGTAAAAGCGATCCGTAATATTTTACGGGCGATGATCATCATGGTGGCCGTTGATGGCCAACCAA
>NZ_JAUXQE010000041.1:0-73676 GCF_030683615.1 Undibacterium sp. | reverse complement strand
ATACTGAACTTTTGCATTAAGCAAGCGATATTCGGGGTGTTTTTTCCTCCATTCATCCGTGGGGGCATCAGGCAAATTGGATGAGCTAATGATTCCGGGCAGCCGTGCAATCAACTCTGCAAATGTGTCCATTTGCGCCTGGATGGGTTCGGTTCCCATTGCATTTAACGAGACGGAGTAATCAATCCCATCTACAGGTGCCTTTGCAACCCAGTCATTATGCTTAACACGGTACATGTACTGACCAACAAGAGGATGATTGATCCATTCCGGTTCTTTCGCTTGCTGTACTTGATTTTGCTCGTTCATTTATTTCTCCAGAATAATCTATCATTGCGCAATCTATATACTTCTTCAGGTCAGGCTCTCTGATACAAATATTCTACTTGATATATTGCTTCAAAGCGTTGACGCACGCAACACCCTGTGCACGTCAACACTAATGAGAAAATAAAAAATAGTTACAAATTGACGATGCAGGGCATTCCTATTTTTGCGGAGGTACAACTCCCAAATCCTCATCGCGATAACCAACCCCGAAATAGCGATTCACAGAACCACAATTCCGGCAGGCTGCCCTGATCTTGCCGGTCGGATCATGTATCTGTGCTGCCCCCATGAAACCCGATGGTTGATTATTATTATTCAACATCTGTGAAAAAATCTGGGGTTCTGCACAGGTGCCGGGATATCCTGCAGTTTCTGGATTTAAATTGTTTTTGTTGATCATGTTTTGCACGAAAGCGTTTTCTATTGAAGGAATCTCTAATGCTTTTCGAGGTCTCTTGCTATATCCAAGCCTCACTCTACCTACTCTGTCAATATTGGCGGTTACCATTCCTTCTTCCGCGATGTCCCGCGCTTTTTTTGCCGCCAGTTGTGCCAAACTTTCTGCATTAGTCTGGTTAGGAAACATCCTAAATTCATCGAGTCTGCTTGTCCAGTCAGATGGTAAGCTACCTATCGGAAAGGGGCGCTTTTCTTTGATTGCTGCTTCTGACATGATGCGGCTTTCAGGCTGCATGCCATCGCGGATTGCATTCGTTCTGCCATAGAAACCCGGGTACTCATCAAAAAATGTCGCTCTGCGAGAAGGGGGAACAAAGCTGTCTCCCCTTGGTCGTTGACTAGTAGTAGCGTTTCGTTGAGGCGTCCCTGCCCTTGCCCCTGCAATATCAAGCCCTATGGCGCCAAATTGATTTGCAGATTCGACTTGTTCTTCATTTCCGCCAAACATGCGGGTATAAAAGCCGGGAGCATTGAAAATAGGGCCAAGCAAAGCGAGTTCGAGATTGTTCTTTGCTCTCAACCGTGCCGCATAGTCGATCCTGTCCAGTTCCATGCGTTCATTCGGCCGCCCGGTATGTAGCATTCGTAAAGAATCGGGCAACCTTGATTGATCGGGAGTTTCGAACTTTCTCAACTGTGGCAGTTCATCGGTCAACTCTTGCCAGTAGTAATAGCCCGGCGGTGGCGGTGACCATTTTGTGAAAACTTTTTCTTTACCTGCACCTGGTCCAAAAATGGTGACCTCTTCTGTCAACGGTGCCATTTGAGGCTTGTTGTAGGGTATTGCCCAGCCCATGGCGCCGGTATCGCGGTCTGTAAAACTTGGCGGCCCTTGTTTCGCAATGATCCCGGGCAAGGAATCATACATATCGCCTGGATCGCTTTGGCCTGGCGTGGCACGGGACAACGAACCTCGCACTGGTGTATTCATTTGCGGGCTGCCACCATAGAAATGGTCATCTGCGGCAGCTCGCCTGATGTCCATGTCTGCTGACGAGAAGCGATCGCCCATGTCAGCAGAATACTGCAGACTGTAGCGGTCTTCGTCCCTACCACCTCTACCGATGATGGTGCTGGCCTTCAAGCGGGGAATGTCGGGACCCAGGTCTGACAGTTGCAAGTCTTCTGCCAGATTCTGGTTGTAAGCTTGTAGGTCGACATCATCGTAGCCGTCAAACTCATCAAAATCGGGAATGCGGTAGTACAGGCCGTCGCGGCCTCGTATGCTGCTGATGTTTGGCATGGTTGTTCCTTATGTGCTATTGAATGGGAGGTATAGGCTGGTTGCCCTGTTGCGCGTGGCAATTGCTCAGTACAGAGTGCGCCGTGCGTACCGGGCGTTGATTTGGATATTTGAAAAATTGGCTGGAAATGCTGCGGGCGGTACGAAGTGGTGCGGGGTGGTGTGTTAGAGCGCACCCTGCACGATGGGCAATGTGCAGGGTGCGCGGTTGATTGTGCCGGGCTTACAAAACCAGCTTGCGTTCTTCGACCAGGTATTGCAGTTCGTCCAGCGCATTGATAAAGGCTTCTTGCGGATCGAGCTTGGGGTATTTCCAGAAGTTCATCAGGCCCAGGTGTTTGCAGATGGCCCAGTAGGTCCAGGGTTGTTCGAGGCGCAGGTCGTTGATGAGGGCGTCGATTTCCTTGACCTTTTTATCTCTCTCCAAATCCCAGACGGCATGGCAATCGTCACTGGCGACGCAATAATTGCTGAGTGCGTTCTTGCCGATGATGCCGCCACCGATGCCGGTGTCGCGGGCGATTTCTGCGTGGTTGTTGTTCATCCACATGGCCCATTGGTCCAGCCAATAGGTCAAGAGGTCTTTTTGCTCTTTTTGTGGATCATTGCTTTTGGTAACTGTGTGTGCAAAATTCTGACGTGCGTTCATGCTTGCTCCTTGTTGTGCATGGGCTGTAGAGGTGTTGCTTGCGTATTTTTTTTAAACTCTAAGGCTTTAAGATCTATATCAAACCACCCGCCGATACGATTCCCAATCAAACACCAGGGCCTTGCCGCCGCCTTCGCGTAGCCTGTCCATGGCGCGGGTGCCGATGTAGCGTTCCAGTTCTGGCAGGCCGAGGTTGCTGATGAGGATGCTGGGTTTCATGACTTCGTAACGACCGTTGATGATGTCGAACAGCAGCATTTTTTCTGTCTCGCTACCAAACTGCACGCCGACTTCGTCGAGTATCAATAAATCTGGTTCTACAAATTCCTGTATCAGTGCCGCCTCGGTATGTGGGCTGTCGCGGCGGTAGCTTTCTTTGATGCGGCGTACTGCTTTCAACACTGAGCTCATCACGGCCTGTTTTCCTGCCTCCATAATGTGTCTGGCAATACCCACGGCCAGATGGGTTTTACCTGTGCCTACGCTGCCGCAAAAGATCAGGCTGCGGCCTGTTTTAAGAACTGCATCAAACTCTTGCGCATAGCTTTGGCAAGTGCGCAATGCCTGCTCTGCCGCGGTGCAGGTAGGGCGATAATTTTGCAGATTGCGTTCTGCAAAGCGTGCCGGTATGGCGGCACGGCCCAGACGTTTTTGCCACAGTGCGGCTTGTTGCGCCTGCCTTTGTTGCTGCATGCTGGCATGGCGTTGTTGGGCGTCGCTGGCTTGTTGGCATTGCTCGCAACCAGACCAGATGCCGGGCTTGTGCGAGTAGGCGGTGTAGTCGCCATGCTGCTGGCAATGCCTTTGCTCGCTGCAGAGCTGCATACCACCGACGCGGACAAAACTGCTGCTGTCAGAATGAACCATCGTGGGCTATCCCCTGTGTGTAGTTGGTGTTGGCAAACCCGGTGTGCTTGCCGCTGGCAGGTGGCGCGTGATCGGCAGGCATGCTCCAGTCGGCCTTGTAGTGCTCGTAGGGGCCAAAGAAGGTGGCTGCATGCTTGACGAATTTGGGTGACTGCCCGCTGGCGACGATGTAGGCGGCATAGCGCCTGACACCATCGACCATGAGTGCTGCATCGACACCATCTCGCCGTCGCGCCAGCCAGGCTTGCCATGCTTCTTTTTTGCTGGCACCGGGTCGGCGTGGATAGGCTTTCCAGGCGGTTTCGAATTCGGCGGGGCATTCGTCGAATTTGCCTGATTTTTTTGGCTTGGCAAGTTTTGACTCTTCACCATCGATTTCCTGGCAGGGCGAAGTCATGCCAGGTTTTATAAGATTACAGGAATCAGTAATCAGATTATATGAATCAGCCGGAGCAGCATCCGTTAACACTGGTGCAGGGTTGTTAGCTTGCACAGTACTTGCACTGTGCTGACCTGGTGCTGGCAGGGCACTGGGAGGTTCATTCCTGTGCGGATGCTGATGGGATTTGAACTTGCAGATCTGAATATAGCCTATGCCGTCCACCACATAACGCTCGATAAAGCCATGTTTGGCTAATGAGTTCAGCAGGCCATCGATATCGCAATCGTCATAAGACATGATCTCGCTTCGGATTCTTTTATGGCGATCTTCAAGCCGGCCCTCTCTGTCAGCCATAGTCCACAAACCTGCAAACAGCAAGCGGCCAAGCGGAGGGATTTCAGCCAGCAAGTCATTTTTAAAAAAACTGTGCTTGATATTTCTTGCGCGGGGCATGTAAAAAATTCCTTTTAATACTGATTGAATCTGACCACACAGGGCATGCAGGTTGCACCGGACCTCGCCAGACTACGAGGCAACAGTCCAACACTTCGCTTTCTCTGTGGCTCGGTGGTGGATGGTCTCTTTTTGCTACCCACCACGACACAATTTGCAATACGTATGCACAGGCTGATTCTGCGCATTGCAAAACTGCCGTATTGACCTCATTTGTCCACGCCCGTGACGGCAGCGCGGGCCTTTGCATAAGCGGCGTGGGGTGATGGTGTGGGTGGGGGAAATCACCCGGTTGTCCAGATGCTGCCAGTCGGTGGTTGCGGGGGACTGGCTCAGCATAGGCAGCTCCTGGTTGGTTTTGCTGATGGATTTTTTCCGCAGGCGTACCCCATCAGGCGTGCGCGTGCGGACACCTGACGCTGGATGTCATTTTGTATTGTCATGTTGTCGTAGTGTGGCTGCGTGGGCAGCTTTAATAATGGTGCGGTTAGGTAGAACCGGAAGACCTATCAACACAGAAAGGGCAATGAGCTATTGCAAGAACCATTGTCACGTGACGTGTACATGACTCCCGCCCCTTCTAGGGGAGGAGCCTGGGCTCGGTTCTTAATATCTCGTGCCTCTGTGTCAAGAGGTCTTCATCGTCAAATTTATATGCCCCCTGCATGCAGGGCCTCGGTCGTCAGAAAGACGACAAAATAATCAGCCGGGTAGCAAAAACACAGGCGGCTGATGGTGACCAGGGAATCCTGGTGGAGTAAGTAGATGGTTAAACAGTATTCGCGCGGTAACAGATCAAGGCAGGCGAACGGCTTTATGTTTAAGGTTGTAGGATATGTGGATTGATACCTTCGCTTCATTGTCGGATGCATACCGGATTAAAGTAAGCGAGCTCTTCCCCACAAGTTCAATTATATACATTTTCGTATTGCCATCCAAGTTTTTTTCACTAATTCTTGGCATTTTTAATGCGATAACGCATAATGCAGCCATGGACGCGAAAACTAATATTAAATACCTTATGGATAAGTCGGGCATGAACCCGACTTCGTTGGCAACTGCCCTGGAAAAAATGTTCCCTGATGAAGTCAGGGTGCCGCAGGCGACGATCTTTCGTATCGTCGAGGGCATTACCAAGGACCCGCGCACTTCGTCGCTGGCACCGATTGCCAAGTTCTTTAATGTCAGCCTGTCAGATTTGCGCAGCAAGGATTTGCGCGGCTATGAAACCAGCCAGCCTGCCGCTGTGATTGATGAGAGCATCGGCATTGCTGCTATTAATTACTATTCAGCCAAAGGCTCCTGTGGTGGTGGCGCGCATAATGAAGACGCCGAGCCCAAGGGCCAGCTCATTAAAGAGGTCGGCTTTTTCAAGAAATATGGCGTCAAGGCAGAAAACCTGGCCGCCATCTATGCCGACGGCAGCTCCATGGCAGACTTTATCGTCGATGGCGACATGGTCATCATCGACCAGACCAAGACCGAACCGCAAAGCGGCAAGATCTTTGCCATCCAGCACCCCGACGGCCTGCGCATCAAGCAATTGCGCCGCGAAATCGACGGCACCTGGGTGCTGGAAAGCCGCAACCCTGACAAGCGCACTTATCCCGATGAGCGCATCACGCCTGAGAATGTGGGCTTGCTGAAGATCATCGGGCGCTTCGTATACAGGCAAGGTGGTTGATGCGGCTTGAAAGTGCTGTCTATATAAGTACAGCGATGGTCACCGCAGTTTCATGTTCATTTGCTATGATAGGTAATGTTGAAGCCCATGATTACTAACCAACTCAAATAGGGCTTACGCAAAATTGTCCCAGCAAGGCGTCGCGACGAAGACAGTACTTTAGTACGGCTAGGAGCGACAACGCAGCTGGGGCGGTTTTGCGTATGCCCCGACACATATGCAAACTACGCTGTCCCACGCACTCCACACCCCGCGCCTGATCGTGCGCATGATAGAAGAAAGCGATCTGCCTGACTTGTACCAGGTGTTTTCTGACGAGGCCGTCACCCGCTTTTTGCCCTATATCACCTGGACCGACACCCTCGCTGCCCATAGCTGGTACCAGCGCGTCAAGGAGATGGCGGCGCAGGCGACAGCCATGCAATGCGTGATCGTCGATAAAGAAAGCAACCAGGTCATCGGCGCTTGTCTGCTGTTCCGTTTTGATACCGAGTGTGAGCGTTGCGAACTGGGCTATGCCTTGGCGCAGCCCTACTGGCGCGGCGGCTACATGGCCGAAGCCCTGCGCGCCCTGCTGACCCATGCCTTTGGCGAGATGGGTATCAACCGCGTGGAAGCAGAAGTTGATCCGCGCAACCCCGCCTCTGCCCAGCTCTTGCGCAAACTGGGTTTTACCCAGGAGGGCTTGCTGCGCCAGCGCTGGAAATTTAAAGGTGAGATCAAGGATACCTGGATGTTTGGCCTGCTGCGGGATGAGTGGCAGGCAGCGAACGGGGCAGCCTGATGCTGCTCACCAGTCAGCAAACTGCAGCCGCCCTAGCGTACCATCGCCAAACCGATTCAAGACTTGTCCCACCACACCAAGGAAGACACTCATGACCACCTTTGCCACCTCACGCGACATCCCCGCCAGCCCTGAGCAAGTCTTCGCCGCCATCAGCGACCCACAACGCCTGGCGCGCTGGTGGGGCCCTGCCGGTTTTACCAATAGTTTCAGCATTTGCGAATTCAAGCCTGGCGGCTACTGGTCTTTTGTCATGCACGGGCCTAACGATAAAAACTATCTCAACGAAAGCCAGTTTGCCGAGATAGAGGCACCCAGCCTGGTGGTCGTGCAGCACATTTCCGAACCCAGGTTTCGCCTGACGATTTCGCTGGCTTCGTCGGCGACGGGCACCCTGGTGTCATGGTCACAGGTTTTTGAAGATGCTGAAATTGCCAGCCAGGTGGAGCACATCGTGGTGCCGGCGAATGAGCAGAATCTTGATCGCCTGACGGCGGAGGTGGTGGGTGAGTAAAGACTGCTCTGTATTAATTTCGACTAAAGGCTTATATTGCATTGCAAGCTTGCATAATATATTTCTGAAAGAATCCCCATCATTCCAAGGTCATTGAAGCCCCCCGGTAAGGTAAACCCCAAAATTAAAGATTGTCTTTTGGGGTTTTTTTACGTCCTTTATATCCATTCCTGCACTTTCTCCGTTTACATATAACCAACAATTCCATACGAAATCATACTTTTTAATACAATTTCGTATTGACAAGGATTATACGGAAGCGTATAGTTCTATCCATGGTCAGACAAACAAAGAAAGCGACAAATGAGCACGCAAACTTATTTTGGATTACCCAAAACCTATTACGCCCAACCAGCCACTGCATCGACTGCGGTACTCATCAACGGGCAAAACCTGATCGACGCCTTTGCTGAATGCAGTATGGAACAATGCAACAAAATGGCCAGCATGCTGGACCAGGGGCGGTATGAAAACTTTGGCAGGATGATGGCCAAGGTGATGCTGGACTGGCAGCAATAAGTCTTGAACTGAAATTTGTGCGCTGAAATTTGTGCGCTGAAATCTGAACACTGAATTTTCAACACAGCATTGTCAGCATTTATTCAACATTGCAACGCGCTGCAACTGATCGCATCGCACACACAAAAGTAGACGCTGGTGAAATTGGGTCGCGGCCAATTTCACGTTCGCCGGAGTAGCGTCCGGCACCTTGTCTGCGCTGGCCTTGCACCTTCTGCTGCCGCGCTCACACGCGGCGGGCAAGGCCAGCGCATCACATTGTCATCCGGTTTTTCCAGCACCCAGCCAGCCGCAATGGCCAGCTATAGCAGCATCGCAGCGACAACAGCGTTGCACACCAAAGCATCACCCCATCTGAGTAGATTAATTAACACGAGAACGAGTGCGTTGTTTCGCTGTGTATGCGCTCGCCTGAATTTTGTGAGGACTAGCATGAAAACATCCCTGACAGACTGGCTGATCACCGCCCTGGCGTATATCGTCATCTGCGCCGTACTGAGCATGATGAGCAATGAAGAAGACCATCCGGGCAATGCAGATCAGCCTGAACAACAGGCGGCACCTGCCAGCCAGGCTGCCACATTACACGCCTCGGTGAGCGCGCAGCTGGCCCAGACAATCAACAAACCACAAGCTGAGAACAAGGCACTGCGCCAACTGGCGCAAGAAGCAGAACGCATGACCGGCTTTGGCGCGAGTGTGCAATGAAACATAGCCGCCAGTTACGTGCCGTGGGCAATGCCCTCTTCGATGCGCGCAGCAGCCAGTGCATGGCGATTGCCTACGGCTGGCAGGCCGAAGCGCATTACGACGCCAGCGGCAAGATCTGCAACCCGGATGCCCTGCAACCATCTGACGAAGCCATCGCCAATGCCCGCCTGTGGGCCCTGGCACCAGAGCTGCTCGACAGGGCACAAGCCCTGGCCGCCAGGCTGCCGCAGGATAGTCAGTGGTTTGCCGCGCCTGAAGCACAAGCCCTGCGTCAACTTTGCCAATCATTAGAGAAAGCCACAACATGAACGATACACACGCCCTCATCAATCACCTGCACATGCGCCTGCGCATCATGTGCGCGGTCTACCGCATGATCAGAAACCTGGGCTATAGCCGTCTGGCGGCATGCAAAACGGCACTGCAACACTGAACGATTTTTTTACTGCAAGGCGACAACATCAATGGCAACTGTCAATAAAGTTATCCTCGTCGGCAACCTGGGCCGCGACCCGGAAACCCGCTATGCGCCCAATGGCGAAGCCGTCAGCAATATCACCATCGCCACCACCGACAACTGGAAAGACAGAACCAGCGGTGAGCGCAAGGAACGCATAGAGTGGCACCGCGTCAGCTTCTTTGGCCGTCTGGCAGAAGTGGTGGGCATGCACCTCAGGAAAGGTGCCAGCGTCTACATCGAAGGCAGCCTGCGCACCCGCAAATACCAGGACAAGGATGGCCAGGACAAATTCATCACCGAAGTACGTGGCGACACCATGCAGATGTTAAGCAAACCTGGCACGCCAGCAGGTAGTGCCGATGGCGTACCAGCAAGAACACCGCAGCCAGCCAGAGCACCTGAAACCTGGGACAACATGGATGATGATTTGCCGTTTTGAATGCCAGGAAAAACAGGACATTTAAAAAATTGTAGTCCTCTCCCCTGCCAGGGGAAGGAATTAATAACCGCCGAAAGGAAACAACATGAGAAACGACATCGCCGTACGCTATGCCCAGGTGGCGCAAATCCTGAGTGACAAATTCCTGTTCATTGAAGACATCATGCGCGAGCTGCGTACCTCGGAGAATTATGCGCGCAAACTGATTAGTGACCTGTGCTTCTCAGGCCATGTCGTACAACGCGCCACGCCCACGCCCCGTGGCCGCAGCAAACTGCAGTTTGGCTGGCACAGCGGCAAACCCGCTCCCACCATGTATACCCGCCAGATCAAACCCGACACAGACAAAATCCGTCGCACTGATCCGCTCATGATAGCCCTGTATGGTGAAGCAGGATGCAGGCAGACCAGTAGGGCAGCAGCATGACTGAGCAAACCCCTGGCCCCTTGCGCGTATCGTGCCAGCTCTTGCCCTGGAGCCGCAACATAGACCTGCGCCTGGCACGCCGCCACGCAGGCAGGCTGCACACCGCCCTGCCTCTGCACTTTGCTGAAGTGCCAGAAGGCCAGCCCGGCGCACCTGCCCTGACCATGCAATATGAAGATGCCCAGCAACTCATGGATGAACTCTGGCACTGCGGCTTGCGGCCCACTGACAATGCAGGCATATCAGGAAGTGCCAGCAATACCAGCAGCAGTACCGGCAACATCAACAGCGCCGCCGCGCTGGCAGCCACAGAGCGCCATTTAAAAGACATGCGCGACATGGCATTTTGCCTGCTTGGTGCATACAAGGTCTGACTCAAAACTCAATACTCGTCGCCCATCATCCATCGCCAGCAAAAGGAAAACCATGGCCATCACCCGCATCATAGGCCCAGACGGCCTGCCCTACCGCATCGCCTCGCCAGATGAGATGGACAATGAGTTCTACCATGACTGGCCAGTCCCCGGCCTGCCACCAGCCATGCCTGGCCTGGACAGCTCAGGCTTGCTGCCCCTCCCCTATCCTGGCCAGCCCGACGCCCAAGACCACATCCGGATGATGCCCTTCTCGGACATCCACAATAACGAAGACGAGCAACTGCCTGCACGCCTGTACGCCAGACTGCCAGCGCAGAATTCCCGCTTCCTGCCACTCGATACGGCCAGCAACAGTGACGATATGCCCAGCCATGCACCGGTAAAAGGTTTGTTATTGCGTGCCATGGCGGCCAATGATGAATCAGGCGTGAGTGAGCCTGCTGCGCAGACGGACGACCTGGATAGATGGTCGTACAATCCCATGCTTGAGCGTGAGGAAGACGCATCAGAGGATCAAGCTGTAATGCGCGGGAAAATGGGGCTGTTGAACAGGTTTTCTTATCCAGATGCAAGAGACAACGAAACACAAATAACTGTACCTGGTGAATGGAAAAATGATGTTCGGGTAATACGAAATCCGTATGAAGAGCATATCAATCAGCTTGAAAATTTCAGCGATTCACATGCGAGCCTTCAATTGTATGCTCCAGTGCCACTTTCATACAGTAAAGTTGGTCAAGGTCCAGACACTAAACGTTCAATGCCTGAAAATTTAAGTCATCCATATTTTCAAGAAATGATAGACAAGAATTTCCCTCTGAACCATAGATTTCTAAAAACCACCAACACATCATCGTTAGATGACGATTCTGCTGAAAGACAGAATAATCTAGATAGTACGGTGCTATTGAATGAAATGAACAACAACATCAACAGTCCATCCTGGGGCAATAGTAAGACGCAGTATGCGTTACTCACTTCAAATGGCCCAGGTCAGCTTGTGCGTCGGGATGACGCACCGATTTCATTGAAACGTGAATTTAAAAAATTTATATCAGAAGCTGCTGAGAGAACTACGAATTTAAAAAAAAATATATGGCGGGCATATGACGAAAAGAAACAGCAACAAGAACTTCTGAACACTCTCAATCCAAATGAATTAAAACCATTTCCCTTGATTCGACATCCACGAACTGGTGATGCACCGAACACATTTAACGGGAAAGAACCACCCGCCCCAGAATTTTTGCCAGACTCAACTTCTCCTACAATTAATAGAGGAAAAGGAAGTGGTACATGGAAAGAAAATGAAACTGAATACTTGAGTATTGCCGGAAAAAAAGTGACCCAGGGTCTATTAACGCCATTGGAGATTTTATATCCCGATGCAACCAAACATTTGCAACATTATTTCGATAATAATGGTGAAGATTATCACGTTGATTTAAAAAAAATCGTCGAGACAACAGATGCTGGCAGAGATCTTTATCTGTCCCAACGAAATGCTGCTATCAAATACGCAATGGAAAATGCAAAAGACGGAGTTCCTTTTAGTTTTTCTTCGAAGCGCCTGGAACAGCGAGCTTTTGCAGAAGGCTCTGAGAACTGGTTTTATGCCAGCGGTAATTTTTCAGGATATTCGCAATCCAACGTCATCAAGAATGGGGACGAATTCAACATGAACTTCGAACTGAATTTTGTTGACCCGTACAACTGGGACAGGAAGAACACCGACATAGGTCTACTTAAAATCGCCGATGACACCTTGGCGAAACTCCATAAACAAGGGATAGCTAAAGATTTTTTGCTTAAAGGAAAACTACCACTTATCATTACCTGGAAATCAGGTAGCGAAATGAATCCTGTGGTTAAAATCGATCAAAGTAAAATGCCAAAACCTGGCGGCCCTTAAGGTAAACATGAATTCCATCTTGAAAAAAATAGCGAGCATACTTGCCTTGATATTCCTTGCCGTGCTTCCGCTGCTTGCCTTTACTTACTTCCTGTTCCATGAGCCAGGAGAAAAGGTGCGCGAAATCTATTCGTATGAAGATCAGAAAAAGAGGGGTGGCCACCATGTCACCATCTCAACTGATGGAACACATAAACATCAATTTACTGATGAGGAAGACCGCTACGTCTTGAATGTTTTCTTTTATAAGCGATCTATCAGCGTAGACATTTCGCTCATCAATCGGGATGAAGATATCATCTCTTACCTGAAAAAATGCAAGGTCATTGAAACAGATGAAGGCCTTACTTTTTTGCAGCCTAGCGGTTATTCAACATTCATTCCCAGGTCCGAGCTGCCTTGAAATGAATAGCTGCATGCAGGCATGATTAGTGCATCGCAATCGGAGATTCTGCACACATATCAAGTCACCAGCGATTAGGGTAAGCGTTGCAATGCGCCAACCATGCGGCAAAAAACGAGAGTGCTGACAATGCGAAAGCGGTGCGTCAAAACGCACCGTGCAGAATGGAAAACTACCGCTTATCATGTAAATACATGTATATTTCGGCAGACTTGAGAGATCAACTATTTTCAACGAGTTGCCTTGTCAAAATAGGCGGGCAGACCGCCAGATTAAGCGGGATTTTTTTCACCCTATCTAAAATCAGGAGTTAAGTTCATGGAATGTTTCACTCATACGGGCTCCCAAGCTATTGGAGTTTGCAAGACGTGTGGAAAAGCCGTATGCCGTAGCTGCGCTAAAGACGCAGGGATGTTCATCACTTGCTCAGATACATGCGAAAAAGAGGCTGCCGATGTTCATGAAATGAACCAACGTGGTAAAAAAATGTACGGTATAGGAACACCTAAAAAAATGGCGAGTGGCGTCATAATGTGGTTTCTATTTTCTGCAGTATTTGGTGGTTTTGGTATTTTTCAAACCATTAAAACCGGCCAACCGGATTGGTTTTTACTACTTTTTGGCGCAGCATCTTTATTTTTCGCCATACTGTACTATAAACGAAGCAAAGAAACTGGATTGCAGTGTTAAGAACTCCCAACCCATCCGACAAGTAGGGTGCGTTGCAACGCACCAACATGCGGCAAAACCGAGGGCGCTGGCAATGCGAAAGCGGTGCGTGAAAACGCACCGTGCTCGCCGCTCAGTCTGGTCCTTACATCACCGCAATCAGGCGCACCCTTACCGCATCTTGTTCGGCAGTTTCGCAGCGTTCTATGCAATATTGCAGGTCTTCGATGAGGTCTTGATCATCGTCGGCTTCTACCAGGGCTTGTTCCAGTACGCGCAGGGTGGCCAGCAGTTCGGCGGGGCTGACCCATTTGGCATTGTCGGCCAGCCACTGTTCTGCTTCATCTTCATCCATATCTTCTTCGCTGACATTGAGTTCCATGTCAGAAAAATCGACAAACTCGGTCAGGGCGACGATATCGAGCGTAGCGCATTTCTCATCCAGGGCATCCATGCTGTCATACAGAAAAGCCAGGTCATCCGGCGCAAAATCGTCGGAATCGTTTTCCAGTGTCATCCACAAGACGGTACTCATTGCTGTTGTTCTCCCAGGTAGAGGATATTCAAAAATACTGCTTTGCCCATTGCGGCCCCGCCGTTTGCCTGGCAAGCGGCAGGCAATGTGCCAGTGTATGTCAGATTATCTGGTATAGTAATGACAATAGTGTGACAATCACATGACGCACCCACGATCGTTTTCACCTGGTCGGTACTTCACCCCCACTTCAAGCTCATTTTAGCCCGCATGCAAGCCCAGCTCATCGCTTTATTAAACGCCCATGTCCCTGTTGATGCCACAGAAGCCGCGCACCTGCACAAGGCGCTGGATTTTGTCAGCAGCACCACCGATTGCTGCAGCCGCACCACGCCGATGGGGCATATCACCGCATCTGCCTGGATACTTTCTGCCGATCGCCAGTCAGCCTTGCTGACGCATCACAAGAAACTCAATCGCTGGTTGCAACTGGGTGGGCATGTGGACGACGAGGATGCCAGCATACAAGCCGCCGCCACGCGTGAAGCGCGCGAAGAAAGCGGCATCGACGGTTTGCAATTGCTGAGTGCAGCCTTGTTTGATGTGGATGTACACCCCATCCCCGCCAGAGCAAACGAACCGGCACACTTTCATTACGACTTGCGATTTTTATTCCAGGCGGTGGATGACAGTGTGAGCGTCAGCGATGAATCGCATGCGCTGGCCTGGGTAGCTTTGAGCGCGCTGGCGCATGATGCAGAGAATGCCTCGGTGAGCCGGATGGCGAGGAAATCATTGGTCGCTGCGAATGTGTAGGATGCTGGCTGAATCCATTTAATTCATAACACCACTTTGTCATTTTTTGTACTCATGAGCGCAGAAGCGCCAACGATTACCTTAGCGACAACATAACAGGCAGCTTCTGGCTTCCATCTCAGTGTGAATTTGCTTTTTTTCCCATTTACTTTGCAGACCAAAAAGGTGCCATGCAGATCATGATGAACTTGCTTCGCGGACTTTTCATTGCAGCAGCATTTGTAGTCGTATCGGCCAATGCGCTGGCAGAGCTGCCAGAAATACCCCGCCATCCACCGTTTCGAGAACTATATCTGGCGCGGGATAAGTCCTTGGTGGCGCTAATTGATAATGGCGTGGTCAGAAGTAGTGACCAAGGAAAAACCTGGACCAGAGTTTTTGAAGAAGATCGGCATCGACGAAGCGGGTTCTTCGTACGCCAGAAAAAGCAGTTGCTGCTGGTCATAAGGGGAGGAAACATCTACGCCTCCAAAGATGAAGGGAAAACATGGCGAATGAGAGGCATATCAGCAGACGTAAATTGGTCAAGCTATCTGGGCTACAGAGGAGGAAAATATCTAAACAAGATAGATGACAGAGGTTACATTTTTGTTTGCGACCAAGATAAATTGCATATTTCTGAGAACGGCGGAAAAAGTTGGTCCAGCCAAAAACCATTACCGACTTTACTTGGGCCAACACAAAGTATTCTGAACATAGCTTTCGATAAAAACAAGGTCTATCTATTGAGTCAGCACGCTTTGATAGTGAGTGAAGACAGGGCCAAGACTTGGAAAGTGGTTACTGCTGGCAAATTCCCAGAGATTTTTGGCACTGCATTGACTCATCCATTGAGCCACGTATCTTTCGATGCAAGTAATAATGGTGACCTATTCCTGATAGGTCAAGGCCAAATCTTTGTTAGTAGCGATGGCGGTGTGCACTGGGAATTTCGCGATTTCAATATCCCCGCAAGCCCGTCTGAGATCTTGTTTTCTCGTCGCGATGCAATTTATATTGCAGCAGTCAACGAACGTGCCCCCTCGTCGCAGCGATATAAAGTTTTCAGGAGCAAAGATAATAGAACCGCAGTAGAATTTTCTACTCATCACCCGACACAAGACTTACAGCTCGACAAGCAGGCAAATATCTACATCGTCACCGAAAAAAACATCTACAAGACTATAGACGAAGGTGCTAGCTGGGAGGTAATTAACAACAACCATATCAAATGGTACGAATACTGAGCGGTCTTGATTTTTATCAGCCCAAGACCTCTATGGCAGCCTGGAGACAATTGCTGACCTTGCACATTGCCTGGTTCTATGTTCATTCGCAGACTAAACAAGGCATGTGCACTGTCTTGATCCCCCCATACAAGCCTGGCTGGTTTTGACAGTGCGCAAGAAACTTGCGCCATTCGGAAAATAGGCGCGTGCACTGCGGCATTCGCGGCAGCCTTCACCTGTTGCAGGCAAATGGCGACAGGTGTGGCGACCCAAATGTCTTCATCAGTTCATGTTTTGCATTAAGTGTGTGACTGGCGTGCTGCGGCATCCCCTGCTTTTGCAGGCGCTGGCATTTCATATTACACAAATTCAGGGCGTGTTGCAAAAAGTTGAAGGTGAAAACATCGCATCATAAATAGCAAGCACGGAATTCAAATATTCGGTACAGTTGATCTATGCAAAGTTTTTGCGCGCTCTCTCCTGGTGGTGTGTGGTCTGTCCCTGGCATGCAGCGGCGCAAGCTTTGATGCAGGTCAATGAAGGTGATGCATTGCATGGATCGTTTTTGCACTTGCAGCAAAAAGTGTAATCGGCAATGTTTGCTTATACTGTTGCAACATGTTTACTCGCACCTTGTGAGTGCGGCATCCTTAGAGGCAAGGAATATGAAAATCTATTCGGAAATCATCGTTCTGTATGCGCACGTCGCCATGCCAGGCGAAGATGATTTCTGTCCGGCATTCTGGCAAGCAGAAGAATTTGATTCTGATGGCGATTTTTATGGCGATGACGTCGCCAAAGACTGGACCACGCTGAAGCTGACCAAGCATTATGCCAATGGCCGCGATAGCGACTTTCAACTCTACGTACACCGTGAAAAAGGTGGTGACGCCGCGCATGAACTGGCCCGCTTTATCCAGTACCGCAAGGACGGCCACTACAAGGAAAAAAAGCAAGTGCATGAAGCCAAAAACCTGTGCGTGGCATCGCTGCAAATCAGGGCTGCGTCACTTGAAGACTACCGCGAGTTTTTACGCACCGTGCATTTTTTCCTGGAACACACCGGCGGCATCGCGGCCAATGTGGGCGGTTTTGATGCCTGGGATTTCAAGACGGAGTTTGTGGATTGATGGTTGGCAGGGTGCGGTGTAACGCACCGGCGCTGGAGTTCAACTCTATGTGATGCATCTGCTGCGTCATGATGAACTTTGCTTGGTCGTTCGCAAAAAAATAGCGTAAATTATTTTGACACATCAGTGGTGCGTTGTAACGCGCCCTACATGACTGCATCGCAATGAAGTAATGTGTTGTTGATCCACCGTCTGTCGATATTGTATGCCCCGCATGCGTACGATTACGCTTGCGCTAATCGTACCTACCGCACTAATGTCATTGGACGTGCTTCTGCCCTTTCGTCATGTCGCCCAAGCAAAGCTGCTTTACAATAGCGATATCGAGAACAAGCAGTCGCATCTTTATGAATGAACAGGATTTCTGGCACATCGTTGCCGTCACCAATCGCACGGCGCGCTACCAGCGTTTTCGCGCCGAAGATCTGGAATACCATCTCAGCAAACTGGCACCGCAACTCATCGTCGAATTTAATCTCCACTTCCACAAGCTCGTCAATCAAGCGGAAACTGGCGACGTGTATGGTGCAGGATGTCTGTTGAGTCAGGACTATATGTCTGACGATAGTTTTTTGTATTTCCGTTACTGGTTGATCTCTATGGGCCAGACAGCTTATGAACAGGCGCTGATTAACCCGGACAGCATGGCAATGCTGGAAATAGTCCATGATCGTGATGGCTACCCACGTATTTTTGCTGAGTCCTATTGTTACGCGATCTACAAAGCCTATGAAAAAGTAACTGGCAAACAAATCTTCGATGCGCCCAGCGCGTGGGAAGTAGATAAGAACTCAGTAAAACCTGAAGATTTCAACTGGCAGGATTACACCCACGTCAGTTTGTCAGAAAAATTCCCACTGCTGTGGGCCAATTACCTGGCCAGTGAGCCAGATCGCGAAGCCGCCTATAAAAGATTTTCTATCAGTAGTGAGGGCATCAGTGGGGAATGGTAAAGATGTTGAAGCCAACGCCTGCGCGATGGTCTCTTGATGCACAAAGGCACCATCACCTGCTCACAACATCTCTAGCGTACGCGTGAAAGTCTCGCAGACTATCCTGAACACACTGCCCCGTGAAAAATACCATTCATGAACCACGGCCTGATTGTCGTCTGTCAAACTCACTTCATGTATCAATAAATCGCCATGGCCAATTGCCCCAAATGGTGGCTGAACAAACTCTTGCGGTGTCACGATGCTGTACTCAATCACACCCGAATAAACAAGATGGATTTTAAGATCATGGTATGGCCCCAGAAAGCTTGCTTCTATCTGGATAGCGCGAATTTCTGAGCGTTCACCACTCGCTGGCTCAGAGATGCAAAATCGCTCTAGCCAGGCATCATGCAGGCTTTGATGGCTCCTCAGATCATAATTACCCGTGTCTATAGCGAAGGCATACACGTGTGGCGGAAAATGATGACAATGCTCTTGCAAGTATCGTTGATATGACGTGAAATCGAAGTCATATTCCCCTTTAATTAGCGATTCAAAGAATTTCATCTTATAAAAATGTAGGTTAACTCGTGTGCGATTGGCGAAGCGCAATTGCTCGCATACTGATTCACTGTAACTTATTTCTGATTTTGTTGCTCGCAGCTCACGTAACCGCAATTAGCCCACCGTCATCGTACAATTCTCCTACTCCACCAGTCTCCAGTTGATGGCAGCCAGCCGCCGCCTCGCAATGCAGTGCATGTGTTGTTGATCCACCGGCTGTTGATATTGTATGCCCCGCATGCGTACGATTACGCTTGCGCTTGCGATAGTCGTACCTACCTCACTACGGTAGAGCCTGTGAACTTGGCAAGCCAGGGGCTGATGTCAGCACTACTTGCCTGCATGATCGCGCAGGCGAAGCGAATTCTCTCGCCCAATAAAATACGAAAAAAAACCACGAAGGGGGAGACTTCGTGGCAAACAATACCTAAGGAGACACTACCAGCATATGGTATTCAAATAATGTTACACAAGTATGACTATTCGATTTTACATTTGCTTACAAGCATGCATTCTGTACCCTAGCACGTAGCGCTCCTTTGCAAAGTGCCGCAGCTCAGCCGGTGCGTACCTTGCCAGGATGAGGGATGCCAAGTTCTCTGAGTTTCTCTTCACGTATGCGGTAGGGGCAACCGCCCATCCACATGTCTTCTTCAGGGTGTGGGAACTTGCTGGCGACGAAATCAACAAAGCGCCTGACCTTGGCCGATAACTGGCGGCGGCTGGGGTAGACCATGGAAATCGACACCGCACCAAAGCAATGCTCAGGGAACAGGCGCACCAGTCTGCCTTGTGCCAGATCATCGTCAATCTGGAAGGAGGTGCGCAGCACCAGACCCATGCCTGCCAGCGCACAGGCGCGCAAGACGTCGGCATTATTGCTAATGACCTTGGCCTGGATGGGGATGCTGCGGAAAGAATCGCGCCCGGTGCGTTTGTCAAAGGCCATCCAGTTGTCGCGCAAAAAATCATAGTTGAAGTTGAGGCAGCGATGGCCCGAGATATCCTCAGGCGTGGCTGGCGTGCCATGCTCTTCCAGATAAGCTGGCGAGGCACAGAGCAAGACCTCAGACGTGGCCAGCTTGCGCGAGATCATGCTGCCATCGACTTTTTGCAGGTCGAGGTAAAAGCCGACGTCGATACCCTCTTCCACCAGATCAACATGATGGTCAGTGATCTTGATGTCGAGCATGACGTCAGGGTATTCTTTGGCAAACTCAGGCAACAAGGGAGCCAGTTGCGCTTTGCCGAAATGCGGTACAGAATACACCCGCAAGGTGCCGCTGGGCTTTTGCGCCGCATACGAGGCAATGGCATCGGCGTCGTCAATATCGCTCAAGATGGCGCGCACCCGCTCCAGATAGACCATGCCAGTCTCGGTCAGCGACAATTTGCGGGTAGAGCGGTTCAGCAAGCGCGTGCCCAGATGGCTCTCCAGATCGGCCATATACCGGGTCACTACCGCATTGGACATGTCCATTGCTGAGGCTGCCCTGGCAAAATTGCCCAACTCCACGACCTTGGCAAAAATGCGCATAGATTGCAATCTGTCCATTTCAAGTCCTTTATTGTTCCTGTTTCAGCAATAGTATATTCCCATTTCAATACTTTATTGTTGAATCCGAAAAGCATACACTGCTTTCCATCGGTGCAGTGCAACATAAATCCAGCTCTACACCGCGCTACTGGCGACGACTTGATTCAGTTGTTATCGGAAGTGAAATTTCACTTCTCATGACAATTGGGCAAGATCATCGAGGTGGCTTACTCTTAAACTTACTTATATTGATAGGAACGATCATGAATGCGAAACAACTCTTTTTGGCAACCAGCCTGACATTTTTGACAGCCACTGCCGCCTTTGCTGCTGACACAGCGCCAGTAGAAAAAACCCGCGCCCAAGTCGTCGCTGAACTGCAAGCAGCCCGCGCCAATGGCGAAGAAATCGGCATGGAAGGCTACTCCTGGTACCCAGCCCAGAAAGCGGCCCTGGTCAAAGCCAATGAAACACGTCTGGCAACTGACAAAGCCAATGCTGAGAAAGTAGCAGGCAAAGCGCAAAAATCGACACAGAACTGATGGTGTTGGTATAGCTGGTCAGGTATGCACTGGCTGGCGGATGAAATGAAAAAACCCGGCGATCTTGGATTGGCCGGGTTTTGTTTTTCTGGGTGATGTTGTGAAGACCTTTCAACACAGAGAAAGGAAAGACTGCTTGCAAGCAGTCTTCGTTACGCAGGCGCGCGGCGGGCCGCCCTACGCGGGCCGCCCTACGCGGGCCGCACGAAATCCCTGCTGCACCACAGAGGGGGCACAGAGTTTCACAGAGAAAATCTGAGTTGACTCCGCCTTTGATGTGCAAATCAGTGCACGGCAATTCTTATTCTCGACAACTGCCCTCTACCTCGTCATGCCAGACTTGATCTGGCATCCAGTGTCGTTAAGCCCCGTGCGTCTGATGTAAGCAGAACCACAAATCACGCTGACCGTGCACGGCCAAAACTTCTGGATGCCGGATCAAGTCCGGCATGACGGGTTTAAAGGTGCGGCTTTAAAAACCTTCGCCTTTTTACACAAGGCCGCGATGTAGCCGTAACGGGAAGTGCAATGCAACGCGCCACATGTGCGTGTCACTAAGGATTCGCTTGTTTTCCTGGGCAGCCAAAGATCCCAGCCGCTCCTACGATCAGCGACGACGCTTACCTTACATTGGCTGATCCCCTTTCAATTACACATCATGCCAAACTTGATCGCGCCGCCGGCGTAAAGCACTACTCCTCAATGCCGAAATACCACTAGTTGTTTTTTGCATGGATGAGCTTGCTTTATCTTGTAATAAAGTTTATTTTAAAAGACAATTTATTGGTTTAATTTCAATATAAAACAAGCGTCAGCATCAAGCTTTTGCTGTGGATATTCCCAAAAAACTGCCGTGCGTTTTACCTGGTCGGGCAAAAGTGTGCGCCAGGCGGACGGTAGCGAACTGGCCTGGGGCTTTTCACACTGCCATTCCTGCATTCAACGCTGGTTTTGCCAAACTCAAGGAGAAGTCTATGGATACCGTAACTAGCCAAGTCCCCACCTTAGTCCCCGATCTGGTTCCCACCCCCTCCCGCCGCCGTTTTTTGCAGACATCTACCGCACTTGCCACCGCCAGCATGCTGGGTATTTCAGGTGAGGCCAGCGCGGCACCGGCGCTGCATAGCAAGCGCAACCTGGCGGCGCTTGCACGCAGTATGGCCGGTCGCCTGATTTTGCCTGGCGAGCTGGGCTACATGATGGCCGCAGCGCCAAACAACCAGCGCTATGCAGACATCCTGCCCGTCGCCGTTGCCATGTGCGCCAATGATAAGGATGTGCAGTTGTGCCTGCGCTGGGCAATAGATCATCGCCAGCCCTTTGCGGTACGCTCTGGTGGCCACAATTACGCGGGTTTTTCTACCACCAGGGGTTTGCTGATCGACGTTAAGGCGATGAATGGCATCAGCGTCAATGAAAAAGAGAACACCTGCACGATTGCAGCAGGTGTCAGCAACCAGGACATGGCCAACTTTTTTAGCGGCAGCAGCCTGGCTGTGCCGTCAGGCCGTTGCCCAACCGTGGGTGCGGCGGGTCTAGTGCTGGGTGGTGGCTGGGGCTTTTCTGCCACCCACGCGGGCCTGACTTGCGATAGCCTGAAATCGTCAGAAATTGTTTTACCCAGCCAGCAACTGGTGGTGGCCGAAGACAAGGGCAGCTATCAGGATTTGTTCTGGGGCTTGCGCGGCGGCGGTGGCGGCAATTTTGGGGTGAATACCTCGTTCACCTTTAACCTGGTGGATGTGTCGCACAATGTCACCATTTTCAATATCCTCTGGCCTGCACAGAAACAGATAGAATTGTTTTCTGCCTTGCAGGACCTGCAGCAAAATAATCCCACCACCATTTCTACCCGCAGCAAAATCGTGCCCCGCCGTGCAGGCAGCAACTACACCATGGCAGATTTGCAGGTCACCACCCTGGGCCAGTTCTTCGGTGGCAAAGAAGCGGCGATGAAGGCTTTGGAGCCAGTATTGAACATGCTCACGCCTGTCAAAGCGGATATTCGTGAAATGACTTACTGGCAGGCACGCGATTATCTGATCACCGACGACCCCAATGGCATGTATGACCTGCGCTCTTCTTATGTCGGCGAAAAAATGTCACCAGAGGGCATGGAAATGATGGTGCGCTGGATGTTGAAATGGCCCGGTGGTTCGCTCGTGCCAGAAAACATGGGCATCCTGTTTGCCATTGGTGGCAAGGTGCGCACAGTGCCAGTCAATGCCACTGCCTACCCACATCGCAATGCCAACTATATTTTTGAAATGGAAGCCGCCTGGGGGCCGATCGACAAGCTGGATGTGGTACAGAGACAGCAACAATGGCTGCGCGACTACTTTGCCGCCATGAGCCCATTCGTACTGCCGCAAGCCTACGTCAATTTCCCGAATCGCGAACAACCCAACTGGGCAAAGGCTTACTATGGCCCCAACCTGGACCGCTTGAAAACCGTCAAGCACAAGTACGACCCGCACAATTATTTCAAATTCGAGCAAAGCATTCCGCAGGGATAAAATGCCTAGCCTGCGACGACAGGCCCCGCACACTGTCATGCCAGACTTGATCTGGCAACCAGTGTCGTTAGCCATACCACCTGCTTGGCCGCAAATGCACAACAGAGTTTGAATGCCTCAGCAAGAAAGCACGTTGACGGTACATGAGCAAAGCCACTGGATGCCGGATCAAGTCCGGCATGACGGGTTTGCGGTCATGAGCATGCAAGGGCTTGGTCTCGTGCAAGGCCTCCACAAAACCACAAACTTCAAAAATATTCGCCCTCCTATCAAAAAATATTTTCTGCACCAACATGACAATAAACCCCGGCAAACAGGGGCCTGGCTGCTGTTTTTGCACTGGTGTGGAGAGTTTATTGTCGATTCAATATAGCCTGCGTGCACCTGAATAATGCACGACCAGCATTATGCTTTTTACGAATAATGCCTATATGAAATAGTGATTTTTTTGCGCAGCCTGGGCCACGTATATTGCAGTCATCTGCCTGCGACATGGCAGTCTTTGCCCCAGGTTCAACGATCAATCTATTTTTTCTGAGGAGTTCATCATGACCCCACATTTGCGTCTATATGCCGTCGTCACCACTCTGGCTTTTGCCCTGGTTACCATCCCCGCTTTTGCCATGAATGCCAGCCAGGCTTTTGTGGAGTCTGGTTGTGATGCACCCTCCTATGATCAAAGGACGCTGACAGATGAAGTGCAAGGCCAGGTCAGGCTAAATTTTTTGCTGGATGAAAAAGGCAGCGTTGTGGATGCCAAGATTGCTGGCAGCAGTGGCATTCGCGTGATCGACAAAGAATCCTTGCGCGCTTTAAAGGCTTGCCGTTTTCAGGTCGGTGTCACACCGGGCTGGAATAATCTGGCCTTTGTCTGGAAGTTGAAATAAGCAGCAGGACTGCCAAGGGCGTGTTCCGGTGCTATATTCTGCCTTCAGAATAGTGCACCGGGACCGCGCCTTGAACACCACAGAAACCTCCACCCTCTCTACCCTATCCACCCCAGGCGGTAACAAAGCCAACGAAGACCTGATACTCAGTCTCAGCCATGATGACGGCACGCTGGATTTGCTGATGTTTGATGGAGCCAGTTCGGTATCGGGACAGCACTATCTCGATGACACCATGGGGGACCCCGCCTGGTTCGTACAGCAATTTTCTGCGGCACTGACACAAATCGCTACGCCCAGCTTGACGCAGGCAGACAGCATCGCGCTGGCCTTGCTGGCCCTGCGTGAGCAGCACGCGGCTTTGCTGCAAGCAGCCGCCATGCCCCCGTATGCCTGGCCAATTGCCGCCCTGACCTGGTTGCGCGTGCCAGCAGATGGCAAGCATGCCAGCCTCTATGCTCTGGGTGACTGCAAGGCTTTCTTGCTCGATGCGCAGGGCAAGGCCACCGATCTAGATCCCTATGACAACCCGCAAGAAGGCATACTCAAAACCGCGATAGAGCAATTGAAACAGGAAGGCCTGGATGAACAGGCGCGCTGGGCCAGGCTCTTGCCTATGCTGCGTGACAGGCGTGTGGCGCAAAACATGAGCACGCAGCCATCCATACTCTGCCTGCATCCACAGGGGGATTTCGCGGCGCGTGAGCACCACATCCCGCTGGACTCATCAGGATATGTGCTACTGATGACAGATGGTTTTTACAGGCTGGTGGACAGCTACCACCTCTATACCGAGCAAAGCCTGCTGCAAGACTGCGCCACCCGTGGGCTGGATGCACTGATGCAGGAATTGCGCGCGCATGAAACGGGCGGTGCTCGTGGCATGACAGTCAAAAAGGCGGATGATGCTTCGGTGGTGATGCTGCGCCTGGGGGACTAAATGTGCGCACTATCCTCCCGCATAAAAGTGCTGCATGAAAATCTGCGTGCAAATCCAGGTTGCAATGCAGGTGCAATCACCAATGAGTAACGACACCGTACGCATTGCTGCCTTCCAGTGCCATCCTGTTTTTTGATGACCTGCAAAAGACGACGGCACAATTACAGGAAGACCTGCGCTGGTGCCGGGATCAGGGTGTGGAGCTGGCCATCTTCCCTGAATCTTACTTACTGGGATATGCCTCAGATGCGCCTACGATAGCGCTGCGTGCCCTGTCCATCAACAGCCCCGCCTTCCAGCACATGCTGTCAGATGTCTGTGCCGTTCAAGACATCCATATCAGAACAACTACAGGTAAAAAAGTAAACCCCGCCAGCACGATCACAGCACGTCCCCGCCTGCCGTACAAACTTGCCCGCTTGCTTAAAAGCGCCAGACGGGTAGTGATGCCAGCGCCAAAACCCAGGGACGCCAGAGCGAGCACGCAAAATATTACTGCAAAACCAAAAGCCGACCGGCCAACCGGATGCCTGCTATCTTCCATGAACAGGGCGATCAAAGCTAGCAATAGTAGACCTAGCAGCAGCGCAGAGATAGTTAGCGCCAGGCGCCGTGGCATGGCCACAGTCAGGACGAAGGGAAGCCCATACAACACCAGCAAGGCCAAAAAGAGATAAATGTTCATGAAAGATGCGATTCCTGCGTCAAAAGTAGGAAGGGCTTGTTGAATACAGCGTCAAGCTGATTCACATCACCCTCGGGCCAGCAGCATGCCATGCACATGTGAAGTGAGTATGCAGTGAGAGTGAAGTCACAGGCTTATGCGATAACTCAATTCAGCGCTCAGACAATGGCAACAAATATTGCTGGCAAAAGCATGAACCCTGTCGGCACGAACGCTGTACGCGGTAGCTGATTTGTGTGGGAATCGCCACGCCACCAAAGCAAGCAACGCGTACTTATGCCTGTAAACAAACCCATGCAAGCCAGCTTCAGGATAAGCAATCCAAGGTGACTGGTACTGGATGCAAGGGTAAAAAGACTGCGACGACGAAAGCCATTGCATATGGCGAGAAAAAGAGAGCTATCAGGACAAAATACATGGGAAAAAAAAAACGGTGCGAAGAGAGTAGTAAAAAAATGGGAAAATATTACTGCTTCGGTTTCAGCCCCTGGCCAATATCCACAAAAAAAACAGCAGCGGCAAGGCCAGAAAACCCGATAGGGCAATCGCAAAACAGGCTACACCGTTCTCGGCAGTCATGGCCGGACGCCATAAAAACCAGCGGCTTGCAGCACCGGCCCACAGGCCAGCGCAAGGAAAACCGTAAAGCAAGAAAATAAGAAAACTGCCCGACTCTGGACCACTGCTGTTTTCCTCAGGGCTCGTCATATCAGGATGAAGTAAAGAATCCAGGCCGGTAAACAATTGCCAGAGCAGCGCTGCGCTGAGCACGATGACGACGACCATGAGCAAGCGTCGACTGGGCATCATGAAAGCGACGCAAAATGGAATGGCATAGGGTATCAGGCAAAGGCAGGCCAGTATTTCCATGGGCGAAGGTATTCAATGAAATAAAGTAAATTAGCGAGCCGGATAGAGCGCAAGTGGGCAAGCGCATCATGTTCCTCAAACCCACCATCGAGCCTGTAGCATGTCACGCGCATGTGAAGTGGATATGCGGTCTGTATGAAGTGCAAGGGCATACCTTGAAAACATTTTCTACAGGAGCGGCTTTAGCAGCGAATAACCGCAGCCGTGTCTGGCGATCACTGTCGTAGCAGGCAATCACAGCTGAAGCCGCTCCTAAGAGAGATTTGAGTGCTCTTGAAGAATTTTAAAAATATTTTAAAAAGAAGTGTAAGTAATCCGAAATCCACCCGACTGATGCATAAGTTCCGTTTGTTGATGCGAATTTGCATGGCAGGCAAGGAGCTTGGTTTAACTATCACCACTTTTTTTACCTTCATCTATTTTCGGAGAACACATCATGAAAAAATCCATCCAAACTGGTGCATTGATCGCTGCTGCTGCCGCTACCATGGCATTGTCTGGTTTTGCCATTGCTGGCACCAGCACCATCAGTGCAGGTGACAAGGTACATTGTGCTGGCATTAATAGCTGCAAAGGTACGAGCGATTGCAAGACAGCCGAAAACGCCTGCAAGGGCCAGAACTCTTGCAAAGGCCATGGCTTTGTCTCCGTGGCTGCCGGTCAATGCCTGGCCAAAGGCGGCAAGATCATTGATCTGGACAAGTAATCCGGCATCCTCGCCTGGTCAAAGAAATGCGTTGGCGATACAAGCCAGCGCATTTTCTGTTTTCACTTCACATCGCTACCTCATGACAAATCCCTCTACCTCTGCCAGCTTTGGCCTGGGCTTGCGCACCGATCATTATCTGGCCATTCTGGCCGACAAACCGGCGGTGGACTGGTTTGAGATTTTGTCTGAAAACTATATGGTGCCTGGTGGAAAACCACTGGCCATGCTCGATGCCATCCGCGCTGATTACCCCGTCGTCATGCATGGGGTGTCGATGTCGATAGGCACACCGGAGGGGCCATCAACAGACTATCTGCGTGACTTGAAAAAACTCATCGACCGAGTCGCACCGATGTGGGTGTCTGACCATATCTGCTGGACCGGTGTACATGGCAAGAATATGCATGACCTGTTCCCGCTCCCGTATAACGAGGAAACCATTGCCCTGGTGGTGAATAATGTACGCCGGGTGCAAGATGTATTAGGGCGCAGGCTGGTGCTGGAAAATGTATCGAGTTACCTGCAATACAGCAGCGACAGCATGCCCGAATGGGAATTTGTCGCCGCCATCGCCGAACAGGCCGACAGCATGATTTTGCTGGATGTGAACAATATCTATGTCAGCAGCGTCAACCATGGTTTTGATGCGATGGACTATTTGCGCGGCATCCCTGTTGGACGCGTGCAGCAAATCCATCTGGCCGGGCATAGTGACCATGGCACGCATATTGTCGATACCCATGATCAGCCCATCGCCGACCCGGTATGGGACTTGTATGCGCAGGCGATACGCCGCTTTGGTGCGGTGCCCAGCATGATAGAGCGTGATGACAATATCCCGCCGCTGGCCGAACTGGTGGCTGAACTTGAACGGGCGCGCAGCATTTGCAACGGCATCAGCAACGGCACATCGTCGCCAGCACTTGCCGCATAAAGAGAAAGATCACATGAATGCGACTCAGTACCTGCAATCCGATTTTCAGCTATTTATTCTGGGGCAGCGTGATGCTGGCAGCATGCACATGCACCTGGCAGTGACACCTGGCCTGGACCGTGATGCGCGGCTGGATATTTATTACCAGGCATATCGCCTGCGTTTGCGTGATGCGCTATCTGAAGCCTTCAGCAAGACGCATGCCTATCTGGGCGATGCCATGTTTTATCAGGCATGTGCAGCGTACATCGAAAACCACCCTTCCCCCTATCGCAACCTGCGCTGGTTTGGGGATGCATTTGCAGCGCAGTTAGGCACGCAGTTTCCTGATCACCCGCAAGTGGCCGAGCTGGCGCGATTTGAATGGGCGCTCGGTCTGGCCTTTGATGCAGAAGATCATCCCATCCTTGGCCTGCCTGATCTGGCCACAATCAGCGATTGGGAAACCGTGGGTTTGCGCACCAGTAGTTCGCTGCAATTCATCCCCATGCAAAGCAATGCCGTCGCCATCTGGCTGGCCTTGAGTGAAGACCAGACACCACCTGCGCCAGCATGCAATGAACAGCCCACCACCTGGATAGTCTGGCGCAAACAATTGCAGGCATGCTTTAGATCGCTGAATAAAGAAGAAGCCCAAGCCCTGCAAGGCGTGAGCCAGGGCCAGCGTTTTGCTGATGTTTGCGAACAGGTGGCAGAAGACAAGCCAGAAATCGCCAGCGAGATAGGCGGCTGGCTGCAGACCTGGGTGGTGGATGAGTTATTGGCGGGGGTGGTGGAAAGCTGACAAAGAGCAGTACAAGTGTACTGCCATGCACACGATTCTGATCAGCAAGAATCAAGGGCTTGATGATTCGTATTATAAAGCCAAAATGCAGGCCATGACTTCGTGGCACGGGCTTGCATGTCAATAAATTGCAGCCTCGTTGAGGCATTGAAACAGCTTGCAAATTTCTTCGATTATTTTCATCTCAAGCACTGGCGTCAGGCAATTGTCTGCCTCATAATCCGCGTCCGCCAGAAAAAAGGGGGATCTGACTTGTGCATCTTTTCACAAGAACACCATGCTATTTTCATAGCGCCCTCCTGATCTGGCGTTTGTGTTGACGTTTGCTTTACTAGCTTGTTTCTCATCCACCCCTGATGTTGACGACATCACTTTCCAGGAGTCTCCATGAGTTCTAAAAACGACACGTTCTCTTTTTACAGCAAACAACAAGAACAGCAAGAACAGCAAACATCAAGCAGGCCAATCCGTTTGCCCACGGAGTCGGGGCAGCGTGACCATCATTGGGCAATGACGCGGATTATCCTGCCTCGCTTCCTGCGTGAAGATGTCGCGGCCGTTTTCACAGAACACTTGCGCCAGGATGGGCGCAAGATGGTGGCAGATACCTGGGACGACTTTGGTCGCAGTACCATCAAGGACCCGGCCGATGTTATCCCCAGTGAAGAGATTGCCGTCTTCATCGACCACACGGCGAAAGGCACCGAGATCATCACGATACAAATGCCCATGCCCCTGTATCGCAATGAAACGTACTTCATGGCCATCGTCTGCCAGGCACCGCCTGACAACTATCGTACTTTCAGCCTGGAATATAGTGTGCTGCCGCAAGGAGGCCAGCCATTTACCATGTTGACCGGCATCTGTAATGGCAGCCGCAGCAATTATGGTCCGGGCCCGGCACCGGGGAAAGAGGCATTTATTAATGCAGTCACCAGAATACTCAACGAAGACCAGGCGCCCATGACGACCTTTGATTTGCCAGCAATGCCTTAGTGACTATCAATTTCAGGCAGTAACTCTTCTTGTTTATATAAAGCAGCTTCTTCGACGGATCAGATGCTGTTAGGGCGTGTTGACAGGCAGGGCATGAACAATCGCCCTGCCTGTCACTATTTCATTTCCACAAATGTTTCCATTTGTAATTTTATGAAACAATTTGACACAATTATGGTGTCAATGTTTTAATCCACGCTTTGATTTTTGGCGAAGCGTCGCTTTGCCTTCCATAACAAGAACGCGCAATATGAAATTTGACTCTTTCAACGCCAAGCCGCAAGGCCAATCGGCCGGGGCTCTTAGCCTGGACGACTGGGATAAGTTAGAAAGTCAGCCTGAAGTAAGCCATGTGTCATCCAGCCAGCGCGAGTTGACTGGGCATGACATCGCCAATTTGCGTCCCAGGGAGTTTCGTAACGTCAGCCTGGGACTGGAGTTGTATGCGCCAGGTAAGTGGCACGAAACCAAGAATAGCCGCTCCTTGCGATTGCATGATATGGCCACTGGCACCAAGCTAAAGGCAAAGGGCTTTGCGCGGCAGGATGTGTCGATAGAAAAATGGGTGGGTATGCGCCTGCCTATGCTGACGAAAGAAATGCCAGAGATGACGCAGGTGGCGAAACCCGTTGCCATTCAGGGCGAGAACTGGGGAAGCCGCGTCCAGGGGATAGTCACAGAATACCAAGGCCGCTTGCCTGGCGATGAGGAAGATAGTCATCTGCTGATCTGCTGCCTGCGCACCGACAGCATGTTGATTTCAGTGACCATCAGCGCGCCAACGCCAGTGTTTGCCATGAATCGCGCTGTGTACAACTGGATCTTTAGCCGCTGCGACATAGGCATGGCGTTTCCGGTGTTACCGGCGTTACCGGCCAGCACACGCGGGACTGGTGCCCGACATCAGCCTGCGCAAGACTCTAATGATTATGTGGAGTTAGGCAATCTTGCCAGCGGCATGCGCTTACTCAATGTGGCCATGTTGATGTTTGGCGGCATCGTCTGGTCGGTACAGCATTTCCACTTGCGCGGCACGCAAGCTGCGATCATGGTGTTTCCGTTTCTAGCGCTGGTCGCCGTCATGAGTCTATTTGGCTTGATACGCATGTACCGTGGTACTGACTGGGGGCGGCCATTTAAAATCATCGTCGGCTTCCTGGCTTTTATCCCATTTTTCAATATCCTGGCCGTGCTGGCCATCAATCTGCGCGCCAGAGCTATTCTGCGTGCCGAGGGTTACAAGATAGGTTTACTAGCTTGCAAAGAGGCGATACCAGAATCCAATCATGACATGAGCAATGTCATCATGTTGACGGTCGTGCTGATACTGGCTGAATTTGGCTATGCGTCTTATATGAACAGTCGCTCAAGCGCTGCCCCGGAGTCGGCACTGACAGAACTCTCTGTACCAGGACAGCACTTCAGTATCAGCATGCCCGGCGAGCCTGTCGAGCAACGGCTTGCAGCACCCACCGGGGTCAGCAATCACCATACCTATTTATCGCGTGCTGGCAAGCTCCAGTATGCCATTACGTATTTCGATCTTGCCAGCAAACCAGACGAACCGGGTCTCTTCCTTGAAGGAATAAGGGATGGCATCGTCAGTGATCTTAAAGCCATCGTCATTGAAGATAACACCACCATGCTAAAGGGAAACGCGGGGCGCAGCATGGTCTTGTCTGCCAAGGGAGAGATCAAGAAAGTGACATTTTTCCTGGCCGGAAAAACCGTCTACCTCATCGAGGCAGGGGGGCCAAAAAGCGAAGAGCATTCACCCAGGATTGCTGCGTTTTTTGAGTCTTTTCATTTGAACTGATGGCGGCAAGAAAAAACAGTACGCACTGGCCAGGCCAGAGTACCGCTTTCTTGTCAGTATCAGTTGATTCTGTGCTGCTCTTTGCAGTCGCCCGGTTGCAGGGCAACTTTCCAGGTGTCGGTGGACAAGTCATTCAATGAACGCGCCTGCGTAGTGAAGACGTAGTCAATCCTGAGCTTTGCTTCCGACAAGGTTTTCATCTTGCCCTTGCAGTAAGCCTGGACCAGCACTCGTTTAAATTCTTCACGCTGTTCGGTAGAGATCTCCCGCTTCCATCCCTCAGTCGAATACAGGCTGACTGTATGGTCAAAGTATTCTGCCTTCTCAATTTTCACACCGTTCTCAAATTTGATGGGCAGCTTTTCCTGAATACGCTCTACGGCATATTTCGCTTTGGTATCGTTCACTGTGGATTGATAGCCCTCTTGCCCCATACCAAACAAGAATTTTCCAAGAACCACAAGACTAATAAGGAAAATCAAAAAACGCATCAGTATGAGCTTTCAAAAAGAATGTGGGAGAGCGCACTGCGCAAAATGCAGCAGCAATGCCCTGCTCTCAATGAGATTGACAGTGGGAGCGAAAGTGAAATGCACGCACACGCCAATACCAGAGAGGGCCGCATTTTAACAACGATGGGCGTGCAAAAATATAAAAATATTGCAAGCGCCAAGGGCAATGCTAGAAAACTTTTCTGACCTGCCATTCCATTTACCTGAAAACGGTGAGATTCGAACTCACGGCCCCCGACAGCGATGCTGTATGTAGACAGGTGCATTGATCCACTCTGCCACGCTTTCAAATTTATTCTGCCACATGCTTTGTGGACGCAAACTCGCTCGCGCACGCATATGCTTTACTGACGCGCTCTTGGTGCTCTTGGTGCGCGTGGTGGGACTCGAACTGTGGGGGAGTGCTTAATATTGAATATCCAAGAAAGCCTCAGAAAACTCAAAAAAGCCCGTGAATACAGCGTTTCCAGCCGATTCAGGGCTTTTTAACGTTTTGAACATTTCCAATCAAAACTGACAAACTTCTGAATGTAATTTGCAAATAACTTTGCACTATTTGATTAAATAAGATCAGTTATTATCAGGTCGTACATCTTTTCAAGTTCTGAGAACGCGAGTGTGTCTAACGCGCCAAGCAAGCCCACCGCGCCAGCGGCCTGAGTCTTACGATGTGTCTCAGTGACTACCTGGATCATATAGCGGCGCAATTCCTCCCTTTTCCTATGAAAATCCAGACGCTCCGAAAAAACACTTTTCATAGTCGTTAAATAGGCCCGCGCAATAGGAAATTCACTAGCGACAATCTGATCGTATTTGCGAACGCCCATCGTTGAATTTAACGCACTCATGATCGACGCCGGATGCTTAGGAAAGCCACATTCCGTCGATACTTTTACAATTTCGTCTCGCAATTTCCGCAATTGTAACTTTTGCGTTGCGTTGATGGCGTCAGCAAATACTTCAATCTCATTTGCAGCACAGCGTCTAGCAGAATCTGCTTTTCTTCTGCTTGGTGGCTTGTTTTTTTCATCTGCTACAGTTAAATGCCCTGGCGCGAATTGGTTATTACCGCCGTGAATATTGATGTTATTGATCACAGTCCCTGGCGGGGAAACTCCGGCGGTTTCATTCGTGCCAGTGGATTTCAATTCCGCTGTTTTCTCCTGCGTGGTGGCCTGGGCGTCCCCAAGCAAAATAGCTTTTAGTTCGTCAAATACGGCATTTTCTTGGCTAACTTGCGTTAAATCGCTCTTTTGCTTTGGAAAGGAAAAAATTTTTGCTTTTGGTTTTTCAGACATAAACATTCAAACTAATGTAACAAGCAGCTAGGCTGCTAACTGCATAATCATTTCGATAAAAGATGCATCAATCGTTGCTTTACCTTCAGACAGCTTATAAAGCGCTTCAACTGCCTTGCGCTTTTTATCCGGCGATAGTGTTTTTCCGGTCTTTACCAAGTACAGGTCGATGATTTCCATTGCATCTGCGAACTTACCTAGTTCAGCAGCGCTTATATTGGACGGCTGCTTAGCAAGCACCATCTGACCTTCTCCAGTCAAAAGCCAATTGATGTCCATCCCTAGCTTGTATAGGCCGATCAGAGATTTGCTATTGGGCATCGAACGTCCAGACTCGTTCCCCTGAATAGCGATAGCAGTACCCCCTATGGCGGCAGCTAACTGCACCTGGGTCAACTTCAGAAACTCTCTAAATAATTTCAATCTACTGCCAACAGACAGTTCCGCGCTTTCATCCATATCAGTCTTGTTAAGTGCGGAACAAATTACGCACTTTCACATCCTTTCCGCACTTATAAAAATAAGCTTTAAAATCAATTACTTATACATTTGTATGTTTATTATTCAAAATAATTAAGCGCAGAACTACAAATACATATTGCGCGCATACATTTGTATGTGTAAGATGTGTCACATGTCACAGTTAAACAACTTAAGAAAACCAGCCATGAAACCTTCACTCGCGAAAGAAAAGCAACAAGACTGGCATCGCGCAGACATTAAAGCCGCACTTGAAAAAGCTGGGTGGACACTGCGCAAATTGGCGGTAGCCAATGGCTATGTAGCTGGCGTTATGTGCCACCCGTTAAATCAGCAATACCCAAAAGCTGAGGCAATCATTGCCAAGGCCATTGGCGAAACACCACAAGCAATCTGGCCATCCAGGTACAACGCAGACGGCACGCCAAAGAAACTGGCAGCGCCACGTCAACGTGCAACCTATATCAAACCTGCTAGACAGAAGTTTAACACTCCCATTGCGCAATGCAATGTTGAAGTTACTGTGAGGAATTGACCATGGTACGCCGTCGCTCACTTCCCCAGGCTGGTCAAATGCAGATTAACTTTTTTTCTGTCCCTGCCACACCATCCAATGAAGCTGGTTCTTTGGATGTGGCACACGCAGTACGTGATGTGCTGGTCGATACGCTGGCTGCTGCAAAAGTCGCAGGCCATGACCGTTTTGACGTAGCTACAAAAATATCACGTCTTAGCAATCGCTCTTTGACAAAAGACATGCTGGATCAATATTGCGCCAACTCAGCAGAGGGCAAACGCTTCCCACTCGAAGCCCTGCCCGCACTGACAGTAGCAACAGGTGATTACAGCCTGCTTGAATACATCGCTGACGCATGCGGTTGCCGCATCCTGCGCGGAGAGGAAGCCATGGTTGCCGAACTGGGCGCACTGGCCATGCAAGAGAAGGCCATCAAAGAACGCCAAAAACATATCAATAACCATCTGCCAGCAGGCGCAGCAGAAAAACTGTCATCTGAAGCGTTAAAACGCCTGGGCCAAAAATGAGCATCGACTTCAACATCATTTCAGCCGCGTTAAAAGTTACCAAAAGTGCTGTCGAGAAGCGCGCAAACCGCGAAAGCTGGGCATTCTCAACTGTTACAGGCCGTGGCGGAAAACGTAAGCTGTTTGAACTGGCGAACCTACCCAGAGACGTAGCCAAGCGCGTGGAAATCCACCAGCGCGGCGCATGCGCGTCAAAAGAACTGGCAATTGTCGCCCAGGTTCGCGCTCAGGCTGCAGCAGAACTGCAAGCAACCCGACAAAAGGGAGAATTGAGCCTGCGCAAGGTTGCAGAGATACACGCGCCAGCACAGCAAGTGCGTTTTGACAGCCGTTACACCATCGTTAAAAGCTGGGAATCCTGGTATGCCGCCCACCCTATGGGCAAGAAGATCAGCTATTGGGCGTATGCAGATGCATTTAACGCCAATGAAATTAACCTGGACGTGGCACTGCTGCAGAAGTACCAGCCCTTGCAAGGCCGTTCTGTAGAGCATTGGGTACTGAAATTCAATAAAGAAGGCATGGCCGGACTCATAGATGGCTGGACAGGCAAGGCGCGTAAAGACGTGAATGTATTCACGACCCAGCCAGAGCTGGAAAAGACCGCCATTGCCATTTTGATCCAGCGCCCAACCATTACCATGAAGACGCTGACCGACTTGCTGGGTACGGCTGCGATTGATCGCACTACAGGCGAGGTGCTGTTTAACGCGCCATCGTATTTTGCGACAACCAGATTTTGCAATGCCTGGAAGACGAAAAATGAAGAGTTCTTCATGGCATCGACCAATCCAGACGAATGGAAAAACAAACGCATGGTGGCATTCGGCGATGCGTCCGAGGGTGTGGAACGCCTGAACCAACGCTGGGAAATGGATTCGACCCCAGCAGACTGGATGCTCAAGACCGAGGATGGTGGCCTGCGTCGTTATTCTGTGTCCGTCATCATCGACGTGTACAGCCGCCGCGCCATTATGGTCTTGTCACCGACTCCCAGGGCCGAGACACACAAGCTGGCGCTAAGGCTGGCCCTGCTGAGCTGGGGCGTGCCAGAAGTCATCGTGACCGACAACGGCAAGGACTACATTGGCCGCGATTTTGTCGGCACCTTGCAAACTTTGAACATTGAGCAAGTTCGTACCAATCCATTCAGCCCTTGGGAAAAACCATTCGTTGAACGCATGAATCAAACCATGCTGCACTCCGTAATGGAGGCATATACAGCCTTCATAGGTCATAACGTGGCCGAGCGCAGCGCCATCGAGGCCCGTACCAGCTTCGCAGAGCGCCTGTTTAGCAAGGACAAAACGCCGATTGAAATGGCCATGCCAGCGGCACTGCTGCAGGAACGCCTTAACCTTTGGTTAAAAGGTACTTACGAACAGGATAAACATGAAGGCTTGGGCATGTCCCCGTTTGCCAAGGCTGCTGCATGGACTGGCGACACCTACCGCATCGAAGATGAACGCGCCCTGGACGTGTTGCTGGCCCCGCCAGCAGGCAAAGGCACCTATGTAGTAGGCAAGAAAGGCATCAACTACGACAACGCGCATTTCATCGCCATGGAACTGGGCCTGATGGCTGGCAAGTCTGTCCAGGTGCGTTTAACGGATGACCTGGGCCAGATCGTCGTTTATCACGAAGGCAAGTTTGTTTGTATCGCCCGCTGCCCAGAGCGGACAGGCATCAATCGCCAGGAATTGGCTGCCAAGGCGCGCCAGGTACAACGCAACAACATTACAGATCAACGCAAGGCAGCAAAGGCCAAGAAGGTCAATACAGACAGCCTGGTTGATTTGTTCTTGCGCGACAAGGCAGAGGCAGCAGGCAAGCTGGCCACGCTCCCAAAAGCCAGCGTCACCCACACAAGCACAGGTTTAACGGCTTCTGGAGAAGCAGCCCGCGTCCTGGATGGCGTAGTGGCGAAAACTGAAGTACCAGCAGAACTGAAACGCCTAATCGACAAGCGCAAATCGGAAGAAATCGCCCCCGTTAAACAGGCTGCTGTAAGCAATGTATCGGTCATTCCAGAGAGTGACGAACACCGATTTAAGAAATGGTTAGACCTGGATGAATTACTAAAGAACGGAGGAACTATAGACAACGCAAGACTAACGCGCTGGTACGGAAGCTATCAGCAAACACCAGAGTTCGCGATCAGAAAAAGGCGCTTGGACGAAGGCAAAGAACAACGCAACACGGCTGCAACCGTGCTGCGTCTGAATGGTACGACTAACAAACAAGGATGATTATGAATAAACAATCTAATTTAAGCAAGGCCAGGCCAATGGGCGGTATCGCGGCAATCGCTACCCTTGACGTGGTGCAGGCCACTCTGGAGCAATTGGCTACCCGCCGTCAGGGTGTGCCAGGCATAGGCGTTTTATACGGCCCTAGCGGATGGGGCAAGACCTTTGCGACTAACTCCCTGGCGAATGAAAGCCGCGCTTATTACGTGCAGATGCTGTCTGCCTGGCGCAGCAAAGACTTGCTCTCAAAAATCCTGTCTGAAATGAACGTCGCACATAAAGGTGGTACGGCATCAAAACTGCTGGATATGGTTACCGAGCAGCTTTCCGCCTCGCGCCGCACCCTGATCATTGACGAGTTTGATCACGCTGCAAAATCAGACACCCTGATAGAGCTGACCCGCGATATTTATGAGGGTTCACAAGGCTCTTTGCTGCTGGTCGGTGAAGAAATGCTGCCACGCAAGCTGGAAGCCTGGGAACGCTTTCACAGCCGAGTATCTGCCTGGGCGCCTGCCCAACGTGTGAGCTATGACGATGCAGAAAAGCTGACGCCTATCTACTGCCCAGACGTAGAGCTGACTGAGGATGTGCTGGATAAGCTGGTGACACTTTCAAAAGGCAGCGTGCGCCGCGTCGTGACCTGTTTAACAGCGATACATCAGCACAGCCAGCTATATGCCCTGGATCAGATCGGCATCGCAGAGCTGGCAAGCATTTCCCTGCCTGCAGACCGAGCACCGGACAGGAGGGTTTAAGCATGGCAAGACAACCCAGCCAACTTGAAATTATTGGTGGCAAAAGCCCGCGCCAACGCATGTGGGAAGCCATCAAACAGAGGTACGCAAAAGGCAAGACATTCACCCAGGCAGACATTGAAGCAGCGGCCACGGTCGAAGCTTCAGCGATCAAAGACTATTTTAAAGTCCTCGTTACAGCGGGTTTTATAACAGTCCTTGACCGGGTGAAATTGCGCAATAACTGCGTCCGCTACACCTATGAGCTGACCAAGGATAACGGTGTCGAGGCCCCGCGCATAGACAAAAAAGGCAATGTCGTTACTGAAGGCACTTGCAACGAACGTATGTGGGGAACCATGCGCAGGCTTTTTGTAGGCAGAGATTTTAACTATAGAGAGCTGGCTGCATTTGCTTCCACGTCAGCAAACGTGTGCAACGAAGGCAACGCAAAGACCTATGTACTGCTATTGCACCGGGCGGGCTATCTCGAATGCACTACCCCGGCCAAGTCAGGAAAAGCAGCAACGCCAGCGCGTTTTGCGTTGATCAAAAAAATGAACACTGGCCAGCGTGCGCCCATGATCCAGCGCACCAAGACAGTGTTTGACGCCAACCTCGGAAAAGTCATGTGGCAAGAGCCAGCAGGAGAACAAGATGAATGAACCAAAGAAAAAGCCGGACTACTTCAATACCGTATGGTTTAACGCCATGCATGCGGAAACCAAGGCAACAAGTATTTCAGCCGTAGCGGTAAAGATGGGCGTATCACGCCCGACACTGTCGGTCTTCATTAACGGACTGGGCGCATATGGCAGCGGCCATGCCAGCCCAGCTAACATGGAAATACGTTACCGCAAAGCGTTTGAGCAACTGACCTGCCCACATACAGGTGCAATGGTAGGCGCTGTGCATTGTCGGGAGTCAGCACTACGTACAGCGCCGTCCCACAACCCGATTCAAATGATGCAGTGGCAGGCGTGCCAGTCCTGCCAGCACAAGCCCGCGCCGGTTCAGGAAGCCGACCAGCCGAAGGCCAAAGCAAAGCGGCCAACTGTGTGCCAGGCAGATACAGATACAGAACCAGCACAGCAAGCCGGAATCATCGACAAAGTAACCCTGCCACTGCCAGAAGTCGGTGGCCCTCAAATCGCAGAAACGGAGGCAACATGAAACACCTGATTAACAGCGTTAAACGCGCATTCGTCCTCGCACACATCAAGCTGCTGGACCGCCGTTATATCAAGCTGAGCCGCCACTTGGATTGGTACGACGAACAATTACAGATGAACCGCAAATATGCGGAGCAGAACCGCACCAACACCATGCTGCACCGTAACCGCTTGCGTGCCGAACTATCCAACTTGGGAGGAAATTAGCATGACAACAGCAATGCAACGAGTCGCCAGCAAACTGGGAGCAGGAAAGCGACCAACCTATTCAGAGATGGAAGCAGCCTTGCAGCAAAGCCTGCAAGAGCGAAACGCTTTTGAGCAAGCTACCTTCTCTATGGAAAAGTGGATTTTTGCTCTTGTCTCTGCCCATGGACATAAGGACGTACTTGCAGTCAAAGCCATTCTGGATCGTTTTGTCCAGGATAACCCTGCACTCGCCGCTCAAATCTTCGGAGTCGTTCACTAATGTCCAGCCTGCCAACTTTCGACTGCCCAGTATGCAGGAACCCATTGAGCTGGGACATCGTCTTTGCGCACCAGGGCGTGCGTGATGCCATGGTGGCTCTGATCAATGCCCATGCAGAGGGCCGCAAGCTGTTGCGCCCTATGCTGGCCTATATCGGCTTGTTCGCCCCTGTCAAAACGGCGATGCGTTATGAGCGTGTCGCCAGCTTGGCCAGCGACCTGGTGCACATGATCAGCCCTGCCACGATAGAACGTAATGGCCGACTCTGGGCAGCGCCAGCCGACTACTGGCGACAAGGCTTTGAAGAGGTAGTGAATCGCGCACACGGCAACAACGGTTTGCGCCTTCCGTTAAACAGCCATGGCTATCTGCTTGAAGTCATCGCCGGGTACGCAACAAAAGTCGAGGCCCAGGCGGAAACCAGGACGGAGCAGCAGCGCGCTGGCCATGCTGGCGCTGGTTCACACAGAACGCAAAGCACCACTGTGGGCCTACCAGCTTCCATCCAGGCAATCACAGAGCAGCCGCGCTCTGCTATGCCAGCAGAAGCGCGCCAACAGCTAAACCAATTTTTAGGAAGGAAAAAGCATGAACCTGTTTCAACCACCGATCCAACAACAACCTAAACCAGTATTGCCAAACCCTGACAGACCACGCCGCATTCCAATTGGCCCAACAGACGTTTAACACCAGGAGAGAACACTATGAAGCAAGCCACACAACAACATGACATCAATGTAGCAGCAACCATCGACGGTTACATGAAAGACAGCCAAGGCCGTCTCTGGCCAGAATCGAAAGTGAAGCCCATAGATAAGGAACGTGACCAGTTGGTGCATGAATTGATCAAGAATGCCATCGCGGTGAACACGGCTTTAGCGCATTTCAAAAAAAGTGCCTTTGGTGACATTGCAGCATTCGTTGAGCTGAGCGCCGAACAATATGACGCGAAACTGGGCGGCAAGAAAGGAAACGTCACACTGTTTTCATTTGACGGCCAGTACAAGGTCCAGTTTGCAGTGGCTGAGAACATCCAGTTTGACGAACGCCTGCAGGCCGCAAAGTCCCTTATAGATGAATGTATCAAGGAATGGAGCCAAGGCAGCAGCCCTGAAATTCAAGTGCTGGTACAGGATGCCTTTAAAACTGACAAGGAAGGCAATCTCAATCATGGCCGCATCCTGGCATTGCGTCGCCTGGAGATCAAAGACCAGCGCTGGAAAAACGCCATGACTGCCATCGGCGAATCTGTCCAGGTAATCGGTAGTAAACAATACATACGCTTCTACGAGCGCCGTGCAGAGACTGATCAGTACGACCCTATCCCCCTGGACATGGCGGCAATATGACTGATCCCAAAATCATTAAGGCCGTAGTGACCATCAACTACACCGCTGACGATGGCACGTCATCGTCGGTCACTTATAAGGAATACCCAGCAGACGCTGGCCGGAATCCGCCATGTCAGCCTTTGATTGACGGACTGGAGGAGCTGGCCCGGCTGACAACCTTGTTTAAGTTTGAGAACAAAGCACTGGTTGCCTTTCATGAGGCACGGAAAAAGGTGTTCATCTGGCGCAGCAAGCGCGAGACAGCCAGCACCATTTAACAGCATAGCGAGCGCCCAGGTAGCAGGTGGCGCAAATCAGCAAAGCAATACGGTAACAGCTACAGGGCATGCCCGGTAACCTTCCGAGAGGTGAATGCCCCGAATGATCCGCGTTAAGGATCATTCGCTTTAATTGTCGTACAAGCGAAACAAGGCAGTTCTGCGCCTTGTCTGCCAGGTGTGGTTACCTGGTACTGATGAGCAGCCAAGGAGGAAGCAAATGCCAATCACAAAGGAACAGTGGAAAGAAATTGAGGGTCAACTTTCATTGACCTGGGGAAGTGTGGATTTGAAAATAGACGGATACAACATTAACTTACGCGTTGAACCTCAAAAAGCGAGGACCTATGCGGTCATGGTCTATATCGATAGTAAGTTTGAATGGAAGTGGGCTTTTGACGGCACTGAGGAAGCCAAGCGCTTTTGCAAAACAGTATCTAAGTTCATGTTCAAGCCCAAGGAACGTGCAGTCATGGTAAAGATGCATGGTGGCAAGCGTTGCCCTAAAGCCGATCTTGAACATATCAATAGAAAATTTTTCTTTCACTCGCCAGTCTGGAACAACGTCGCTGCTATGCGCCGCCACTTTGAGAAAAACAATCAAAGCCTGGACGTAGTCAATATTGGATACGCACCATGACTATGCAAAGAAATGCCGAGCAATTGCGCAAGGCAGAGCTGGCGCAGATACATATTGCCAAGGTTCAGCTAGCTATGGCTGACGACACCTACCGCGCACTTTTAAAAAGGGTCGCGGGCAAGGAGTCATCCAAAGACCTGACCTGGCAAGAACGGAAAACGCTCCTGGATGAATTTAAGCGTCTGGGCTTCAAGAACAAACCAAAGCACCAAATGCCAAAAGTCGGGGCTGATCGCATCCCACGTATGCAAAAGATTGAAGCACTGCTGGCCGAGGCCAAACGACCATGGTCTTACTTAAAGCCGATTGTAAAGAACTTGGGCCGCGACAGTATCGAATTTTGCGATGTGAGCGACCTGGGCAAGATTATCACCGCACTTGTAAAAGATGCAGAACGAAATGGGAGAGTCACGTCATGACACAGCGCGACCCAGAAGCCACGATTAAATTACTGGTCAGTATGATCGGTGAAGCTGCTGCCATCAGGCTGATGGATGCCAAGAATTTTGGCGGTGGCAGCTTCGACTTTCCGAAGTCAGAGACGGGCTTGGGCGCGCAAACATTTGCAGCACTTGCTGAGGTGGTAGGCATGCAAAGCGCCCAAAGACTATGCAATCACTTTGGTGGCGAACGGCTGTATATTCCAAACCTCGCACAACAATATAGACAAGAACGCAACAAAAACATTGTCACAAAGTATAATACTGGTTCAACGGTCCGCGAATTAATGCGGGAGTATGGGCTATCTGATCGCCGCGTCTGGGAAATTCTGAAAACAACCGATATGAACCAGGTGAGCCAGCTAAGCAAATACGTGCAAGAGAGTTTGTTTTGAATCGAAAGGCTGACAATGAAAAGTTTAATTGCGCTGGCATGTTTTGCTGTGGTGTCACACGCACATGCAGAAGCATATAAATGCACGGTTAATGGAAAGTCTGTTTACCAGGAAGTCCCCTGCACAGGGGCTGGCGAAAAAGTAAAGTCTGTAAAAGCAGATCAAGTGCAACAAGATGATGGTTACCAAAAAACACAGAAAGACTCCGCCGCGAATATCCAAGCTTTGAAAGCTGAGTATGAAAGCCTGAAAGAAAAAAAAGAGTCCAGCAAAATGAAAGCTGAAATAGAGGCAAAGTTATATAACGAGAATCTTCCGAAGATGCGCGCCGAGCAAGAGAAAGCTGACACCGTTGCAGCAGAAAAATTTGAGCAGCAACAGAAGGAAAACATAGATACTTTGAAATCTTGCATAGGATTGAAATGCAGTTCAAGCGTGTATTATGTAGCCCTAAAGGACATGCAGAAAGTTAACGTAGAAGGCACAATAAACAATTGTTCTACGCAGCTAATCAGAAACAAGGAGTATTTATACTGCTCCGTACCGATCACTGACGGGGGACGCGTACGGGCAGCAAGGCTACAAATGGAGCTTGGCGTACCTGAAAACATTCCCAAATTGGTGAAAGTAAAGACTGATAGGATTAAGTCCGTAAACGTGTATTAAACGCCTGCCACATACCCAATTATTTATATAAGCCGCTGATATCTTCAGCGGCTTTTTTTGTCACTGAACCCCATCCAATAGTTTCAAAAGCAACGTCTCATTATCCTTGGTGATGTATCAATTTACATCAACCTGATAGGAGCGTACCATGAAAAAACTTCCCCGAATGACCGATTGGCTGGTAGCAGCTTTGCTGCTGTCAGTCTTGGCCCTTGCCTTTTCCCCTCAGCAGTTACCCGTAAGCCTGTACAAGCTGAATCTGATCGCCATCGCTGGTGTGGTCGGCTATTGGCTGGACCGTAGCCTGTTCCCTTATGCGCGGCCAGACTCATTCATGGCCATTGATCTTGAAACGATAGAACAGACTCAAGAAGTCGAAGACCCTCCCCTGCAGTTCAAGCTGGAGAAATTCCTGCAAAATGATTTGCTGGTAGCTGCATCGATGCTGCGAAGAGCTTTCATAGTTTCCGCCGCCATGATCGCAGTCGGCCTGGGGGCATAACATGCGCCAGTTCCTGTCCGCTCTCTCGCTGCCCATCATCCTGGCAATGCTCCTGGCCTTGTCGGTGGTCTGCTTGTCAGCCCCGGCACAAGCCCAGGGCATACCGCAAGCCGCGAATAAGTATCGAAACGATTTAACGCGCATTGCCCAAGCCGTTTGGGGCTTAGATGCACCCGTGCCAGTGTTTGCTGCCCAGATACATCAAGAGAGCGGCTGGAACCCAGATGCAGTATCAAGGGTCGGCGCTGTAGGCATGACCCAGTTTATGCCAGCCACTGCTACCTGGTGGTGCGCGTTAAACAAGTTGTCAGCCCAGGACTGCCAGCCACGCAATCCAATCTGGGCAATGCGTTCCATGATCGGCTATGACCTGTGGCTGTATCAGCGGGTAGCCGGGGCTACCGAGTTTGACAGGCTGTGGGCGATGGACCGCAGCTATAACGGTGGCCTGGGACACTGGCAGAAGGAAGCAGCCCTGGTGCGTCCCGCACTCAATCATGAGGCCATCGATGCAGCGTGTGGCCGCGCCAGGCGTAGCCCTATCCATTGCCGAGAAAACCTGGGCTATCCAGATCGCATCCTCAATAACCTGCAGTATCGATACGCGGCCTGGGGCAGAACGGTAGGCCAACCATGAAATTTTTATCAAACTTCGGCTGGTTTGACATGCTTGTCATGGCTATAGGTATGACTCTGGGCGCAACTGCCACGCATGTGTATGACACTGCGCAGATTGAAATTACCAAAGCCAACCTGGCAGGCGTTAAAGCCCATTACAGCGACCAACAAGCACAGGCAACACAAGCCGCCCTGGTTCGCCTGCAAGAAGCCACACAGCGCGCAAATGCCCTGCAAAACACGCTTGATGCTACCGAACAGCGCCTGGCAACCACAAAGACGGAGTTATCCAATGAAATCCAAAAAAGCACCACTGGCCGCGCTTGTCTCAATGGCCGTACTGTCGGCCTGCTCAACCGCGCCACAACAGGCAGTGAGCCTGCAATCCTGCCCAGCGCCACCAGCGGGCCTGCTGAGGCGAGTACCGGCTTTGCCACTGATACCGATATCGCCTCCTGGATCAACAGCGCCACAGCCCAGTACAACACCTGCAGGGCCAGGCTTGATGCCTTGATCGACTGGCATATGTCCACACCAGAAAAAGGCGTGCAGCATGACTGACATATTAGACGATGCCAACAGGCTGGCAGATGTGGCGCGAACTGGTGCAATCGAAGCAGAACTGAAAAGGCTGGCTGCACTGAAAGCAAAGACTCCTGCAATCAGTGCGGAAAATTGTATCCGTTGTGACGAGCCTATAGCTATTGCGCGCCGTCTTGCAATCCCAGGCTGCCAGCTTTGCATTGACTGCAAGACCTTAAGTGAACGATCCAGGAGAAGGCCATGACCATCGATTTAACGGGCGGGCAGATCGTCCAGGCGCTGATGGCAGTCTTGTTTGCCTGCCTGGCCTTCTTTATCCGGCAATGGATCACCAGGCTGCAAAGCGACCTGAAAGACACCAACAGTAAGGTTAGTGACCTGACTGAAAAACTCAATAGCTTCAAGCTGCAGTGTGCAAACGACTATGCACAGAAGTCCGAAATCAGAAGCGGACGTGTAGAGATGATGGAAGCCATACACGCAGTGGCTGACAAAGTAGACCGACTATTTGACAAACTAGATAAGAAAGCTGACAAGCCATGACAGAACAAAGCAAACCTGCTGCAGCGGTCAGCGAAGAACTCGCCTTGCTGCGGAAGATAGATAAAAAAGTAGACGGCATAGACCAGCAGATGGCAGGCATACGCAAGCAAGCCATTCTCTATGGTGCAGTAGCTGGCGCGGCTGCAGGCGGCTTGTCCGGCGCAATCGTTTCATCCGGCATCATGGCCGCACGTATCAAGCTGGGGATGTAATCAATGGCACATCCTCCAGAATTGCGTGACAAAGTCCGCCGTGCCTATGTCTTTGACCGCCTCTCGCTTGAAGTGGCAGCGTTAAAGTGTGGTGTCAGCTACGGCACGGCCAGCCGCTGGAAGTCTGCAGCAGCTGAGGCAGGCGACGACTGGGCAAAAGCCCAGGCCGCGCAATTGCTTGCGGGCGGCAGTATCGAAGACATAGGCCGTCAGATGCTGGCCGGACTGGTAACCCAGTACCAGGCCAGCATGGATGAACTGACCAAGAACGCAGAAATCAACCCGGCCACCAAAGTCCAGCTACTGGCCAGCCTGGCTGATGCATTCAACAAAACGATTGCGGCGAGTAAGCGAATCATGCCAGAGACATCCGAGTTGGCCACAGCGATGGAAGTTATCCAAAAGCTTGCAGCATTTGTTAGACAGCGTTATCCGCAGCATGCCAGTGCATTCACAGAACTGCTTGAGCCGTTCGGCGAAGTCCTGTTCAAGGAATATGGTTAAACACAGCAATGAGCAAACTTACAAAAAAGGAATTCCTTGCCCAGGTAGGAGAACTTGCAGCAGGCATGCGCCTGGCAATCGAATCTGAGTGCGACGGATTTAACCCTGAGCCTGAAAAGATACAAGAACGCCGCTTCCAGGCTCTTGGGTCTTTTCGTTTTTTTGCGCAGACCTATTTCCCGCATTACATCAAGCACAGCCCTGCGACTGTGCATGAATACCTGTTTGACCGATTCCAGGAGGTGGTGGATAACAAGATTGGCGACCATGACGCGATAGCTGCACCGCGTGGACACGCTAAATCAACCATCATTACCCAGATCGGCACACTCTGGTGCATCGTCACTGGCCGCAAGAAGTATCCCCTCATTGTGATGGATGCCTTAGACCAGGCATTGCCCATGCTGGAAGCAATCAAGGCCGAGCTTTGCTATAACCCGCGCCTGCTCCTGGACTTCCCCGAAGCAACAGGCCAGGGCCGCGTCTGGCAGGTCGGCGTGATCGTCACCAGCAATGATGTGAAAGTGGAAGTCTTTGGCTCAGGCAAAAAGATACGTGGCCGCCGCCATGGCCCTCACAGGCCAGACCTGGTGATAGGCGACGACCTGGAAAATGATGAAAACGTGCGCAGCCCAGAGCAACGGGACAAACTGATGACCTGGGTGTTAAAAAGTTTGCTCTCGCTTGGTCCGGCAGATGACAGCTTGGATGTGTTCATCATTGGCACGATTCTGCACTATGACTCTGTACTGTCCCGGCTGATCAATAACAAGCTATGGCTTGGCAGGAAGTTCAAGGCCGTCGAACAGTGGCCAGAAGACATGGAAGCCTGGGACATGTGGACAGAGATACTGTTAAACGATGGAGAACAAGCCGCCCTTGCATACTATCGCGCCCATCCAGGTATGGATGCAGGCGCAAAGATTTGCTGGCCAGGTGGAACCACGTTCTACAAATTGATGATCAAGCGCGCCAGGGATGGCAAGGAAGCCTTTGATTCTGAGCAGCAGAATGACCCGGTGTCTGGCGAAGATGCCCCTTTTGCCAATTGCATCCACTTCTGGGTTAATCGCTTGCCGGAATGGCTATTCTTTGGTGCTTGCGACCCTTCCCTGGGAAAGCAAGGACGTGGCCGTGACCCTTCCGCTATCTTGGTCGGTGGCGTCAACCGTGAAACGGGCGTGCTTGATGTCGTTGAGGCGGCGATAAAAAAGCGACTGCCAGATAAGATCATTGAAGATGTGATTTCTTTCCAGAAGATTTATCGCTGTCTGATATGGGGCGTTGAGTCCGTCCAGTTCCAGGAGTTCATGCGAACAGAACTAGTTAAACGGTCAGCAAAACAGCGAATACCAGTGCCAGCCCGCGCAGTTATTCCTTCAACAGACAAAGTTTTACGGATTGAATCGTTACAGCCACATATGGCAAATAAGTTGATACGTGTCCACAGCACACATTTAACGCTGCAAGACCAGCTTAGGCACTTTCCCAAAGCTGACCATGATGACGGCCCTGACGCTTTACAAATTCTTTGGATGTTGGCAACTACTGGCTTTGCCTGCTTTGAGTTCCAGGCTGCTGGTGGAAGTGACCAGGATGGCAGCGACGGCAACAACGATATAGAAATCTACACGGGCGCTGGAGCCTGGTAAAACAGACAGGAACATTATGGCAACGATACTAGACCAATACGGCAATCCCATTCAATCAGCGATACTGAAAGAACCGCAGACAGCAAAGCTCATGCAGTTGCATATGGAGTTTGCGAATCATCCCAGCCGTGGTTTAACACCCGTTAAACTTGCCAGCATCATGCAACAGGCAGAGCAAGGCAACCTCATGGCCCAGGCTGAATTGTTCGCGGATATGGAAGAGAAAGACGGCCACATCTTTGCAGAGATGGGCAAGCGCAAGGGAGCTATCCAATCCATAGACTGGGAAGTCCGGCCACCACGCAACCCTAGCGCCGAGGAAAAGTCTGTTGCAGCCTATTTAACGGAACTGTGCCAGGACTTGCCAGGCTGGGACCAAATGCTATTCGATGCGTTTGATGGCATTGGCCATGGTTACTCATGCCAGGAAATTGAGTGGCACATGCTGGGTAAGGAATGGTTTCCCAAGGAAATCAACCACAGGCCACCGACCTGGTTTAACGTTAATCGTTTTGACCAGGATGATATACGCCTGCGCGACAATACCCCGAATGGCGCGGAGCTGATCCCTTTTGGCTGGATCACCCACAAGCACAAAGCAAAATCCGGTGTGCTGTCACGAACCGGCTTGCATCGCATACTGGCCTGGCCTTACCTGTTCAAGAATTACGCCATCCGTGATCTTGCCGAGCTGCTGGAAATCTACGGCCTGCCAATTCGCCTGGGCAAATATCCACCAGGTACTAGCGACGCCGAGAAAGCTACCTTGCTGCGTGCTGTTACCCAACTTGGCCACGCTGCTGCTGGCATCATCCCGGACGGCATGGCGATTGAATTTGAAAACGCGGCTACGGGCAACCATGATCCATTCGTTGCCATGATCGAATGGGCAGAAAAAACCGTATCCAAAGCCATACTGGGCGGAACATTGACTAGCCAGGCCGATGGCAAGTCATCCACTAATGCCCTGGGCAATGTACATAATGACGTGCGCCGCGAGATACTGGCCTCGGATTCCAAGCAACTAGCAGCGACTTTAACGCGGGATTTGCTCTACCCGCTAGCAGTGTTAAACGGCAAGCGACTGGATGATCCACGCCGCATGCCTCGCCTGCACTTTGACGTGCGCGAAGAAGAAGACTTTGAATTGCTGGCCGGAGCCTTGCCTAAACTCGTCAGCGTGGGTCTGAAAATTCCAGTGTCCTGGGTCAACAGAAAACTTTCAATACCAGCACCAGAAGGCGATGAGCCTATCCTGCAAACCATTAATAAAGCCCCTGCACCCGCATTTGCTGCAAACCGGATTGCAGCCCTCAAGGCGTCACAGGGCAGCAGTTCGGATAGCCTGCTTAGCCAGCCAAGTCAGGAAACTGACGACGCATGGCAGCAAGTCATCACCCATATTGAGCAAATGGTGGAAACCGCAGACGACTTACCCAGCCTACAGCATGCGCTCCTGGAGACGTTTAACGGCCTGCCCTTGGAGGACTTGCAGGCAGTGATGGCCAAGGGCTTTGCAGTGGCCCAGTTGGCAGGCATGTTTGACGTTAAAACAGGGAAATAGACATGGCTGCGTACGAGCGACTGCCGCCATGGAATAAGCCTTTTGCAGAACAATTGGCATTCTTTAAGTACAAACTGAGTGTACCGACTGAGAGATGGAACGATATTCTTAGAGAAGCGCATGACCGGGCTTTTATGGTGGCCGGGGCGCAGAGTGCGGATTTACTGAATGACTTAAATGCTGCAATCACTAAGGCTATAGAAAATGGGACAGGCATCGAAGCGTTTCGCAAAGATTTTAAACAGATCGTTGCAAAAAACGGATGGACTGGCTGGACTGGTGAAGAATCCGCAGCGAAGACGGCATGGCGCACCAAAGTAATTTATCAGACCAATATGTCCACCAGTTATGCAGCCGGACGCTGGAAGCAGTTAAACGATCCAGAGTTACAGAAGGTCATGCCCTACTGGCAGTATAAACACAATGACGGCGTGATCTATCCACGGCCATTGCATAAAAGCTGGGACGGTTTAACGCTTCCATCTGATCACCCTTTTTGGAAACAACACTTTCCACCAAATGGATGGGGATGCCAATGCCGGGTGGTTCCCGTCACCAAGGCAAAATTTATGAAGGCGGTAGTTAATGGCCGTGGCCCAGCCAATGCACCAGACCAGGAGAACACAGAAGGAATAGACGATGGTTTTGCCTATGCGCCAGGCGCAAACATGGATACATCGTTCAGAAGCATCATTCAGGACAAACTGATTACCTACCCGCCCGCCATTAGTAAGGCACTCTCTCGGCTGATGAACAAGACGGTGCATGCTGAAGACGTCGTGGACTTTGTGAATGATGCTCTGGCGAATCCACAATTAACAGAGAATCAATTTCTTGGCTTTGTGGAGAATGCAGAAGCGATTCAAAAAGCCATTGGTGAGGACACAACGGGCTTTATTGTGCTGCTCAAAAGTGAATATGCGCGTCACGTCAATAAGAGCCATGCCAGAGATGGCGGACAACAAAGGCCACCGAAGCCTGCCGACTTTGCTCATGTCATTACGGTCTTGAATGAAGCAGACAAATTAATGCCTGGCGACGAGTCAAATCACGGATTGCCAACGATCAAGGCGAGCAAAACAATTTTGGGGGATTTGTTCACAGCGGTTTTTGAAGTCCGCCTGGGCAAGAAAAACCGGGTTCTAAACTTGCTGTCTATGTATATCAAAGTTTAGCAGGCATCTGGCTGATGTATGTTCCCCCCAACCATTACGTCCAGGACGGTGACGCCAATGCTTAAAATAATAGCACAGGTCCAAACATGATAGAAGTTAAATACAACAGTGGCAAAGTCCAGGAACTGCTGAAACGCATCGTGGAAGGCACGCAGAGCGCCGAGCCTATCATGAAGGCGATAGGCGAAACTGTGATGGAGATCGCCAAACAGTCTTTTGAAACCTCAGCTTCCCCCGATGGTGAAGCCTGGGAGGCCAATAGTGATGTAACAGTGCTGCGTTACCTTGAGGTCACGGGTGGCAATTTCAAAAAAGACGGAACGCTCACAACCAAGGGGCAAGCCAGGAAACTGAATAAGAAACCTCTTATCGGTCAATCCAGGGACTTGTCCCGCCAGTTTAGCTACGTTGCAGACGCCGATTCGGTAACAGTCAGCAATACTATGGTGTACGCGGCCATGCAGCAATTCGGCGGATCCAAAGCGCAGTTTCCGCATTTGTGGGGAGATATTCCGGCGCGGCCATTCATGCCGATGGACGCAGATGGTAAGTTAATGCCTGAAACTGAAGCGGAAATAATTAGTTTAATGCAGGATTACTTAGACGAAACTCTAAACAATAGCTAATGAAAAATTTTATTAATTAACATCAAATCTAAGTCGATTAAAATTGTTTAATTGCTATTTCTCTGTTAGATTCAAATCTATGCGCTCGCTGGATGACCAGCAGCATTATTAGTGTGAAAACTTCTCCAGAGGAAAGAAATGAATAACGTCATCCCAGTACCACCAATGCAGTTAGTTGATCCTCAGGCTCAAATTATCATTGATGTACTCAAAAGCGTAGGTTTGCCGTTTGACAATATTATTGCAACTCAAGATCAACGTGCGATCATAAATAATAACCTTCCTTCATATATAGCTTCGCTTCCTGCGGCGGTTAAACAAGATGCACGATATCTTTCAAAGTTTGTAGTCGGAGCTGGCATCGGGCTATTTGATTATTCGCTAAACTCTATATGGAATGAAGTCGTTCTTGATCTTCACAAAAAAGTGATTGCTTATGGATTGGATATATTTTACGACGCTGCGATTGGGGGGAAAGCAAGGGAGTTTTATCAATCAGAAGATGATCTACGATCTGTAAAAGATGGTGTCCTTTTAGATAACTGTAGAAAATTGGAGCTTATTGCAGACACAACGTATAAGAAGCTTAAGCATATTCTAGACATGAGAAATGACATAGGAATCTCTCATCCGACAAATTACACAATTAATGCATTTGAGCTTCTAGGATGGCTCCAAACTTGTATTCAGGACGTATTGAATGACCGTCCGACAGAAGCAGCCCTACAAGTACAAGCGTTCATTCAGAACCTTAAAACGTACAAGTTGCCTCTAGATCCTGTAAATGTAACTTCTATTTGCGGAAAAATCGGCGCCCTCGCATCACATCATTCTGGTAACGTACTTAGAACAATGTTTGGGATTTATGTAGCTTCAGAAACTGATCCGCAAGTTAGAAAGAACGTTGCATTACTCGCATTACATGTTTGGACCGCTAGCGACATTGACACTAAGTATCGACTTGGTCTCACACTGGAAGGATATAACACAAATTTATACCGTGAAAAGTACGAGTTGGGGGAGCAATTCTTCCGAACTGTTGGTGGAAATGCCTTCAGATCGAATTCTGAACGCGCAATTATTGTTGATGGCTTGATTGATCAACTGCTTGAAAAGCACAATGGGTGGGATAATTTTCATCATGAGGCTCCTATTGCAGACTCCATATCGTCATACCTCAGCGGGCAGCAAGACATCCTTGCAAATTTTTCGCAAAAATTAATAAAAGTCGTGCTGATTTGTCGCATAGGCAAAGGTACTCAGTACAATAATGGTGTGTCACCTCGTGGCTTGGTCTACTATAACCGTATAATTTCCATGCTTGGTGATCAATACACACCTACTGCACTTGCAGTCCTTGCTTCGTATGAAATTCAGAATCAACTAGCCAACCCTCTTTGCCGTCACCAAGCATGCTTGGCACTCGGGATCTTGAAAACTGGAGTTGTAAATGAGCGCCTGTTGGAATCTATCGACTTCTTACTTGAGTATCTACCGCAGAACGGGCGCGTTCTCTTTGATACGCGTTTTAAGGCTTTGACTTCAGGCTACATTACCTGGTCATAATTTGTTTGCGATAAAAACTATTCAAATAGCCCCATAAACAAATTTATGGGGCTGCTGCTAGCATGACCTTGCAGAAACGCTTTTGAGTACGTTAAATAGGCGTTAAATCCCTTCTAATCGGCAAGCGCAATCAAAGACTACAATCAATTTTGCATCAAACACGCCAAAACCCTGTTTGGCGTATCAAAACATCTCACTGAACCCCATCAACTTTTAGCCGTGTTCCCAACACGCCAAAGTGATGGTCATGACAAATCCAAACAACATCGCCGTAGCATCTCTGGTCTTTGACTTACCTCAAACCACCAACGATGGCTTACAGATACTTCCCGCCGGGGCATTCCGTTCCCGTGATGGCAGGCCGGACGATTGCGCAGCCTGGGTAACTACTGCAGGCATAGCCGCAAACCTCATCGTATTGGCCAATAGTTCAAGCACCCGTCTGGTGATTGACTATGAGCATCAGACGCTCAATGCCGCAGAGAACGGCCAGCCAGCCCCGGCGGCAGGCTGGTTCCAGCAGATGGAGTGGCGCGAAGGCGTGGGCCTGTTTGCCACGGATACCGAGTGGACGGAACGAGCCGCAGGAATGATCAAGGCTAAGGAATACAAATACCTGTCCCCTGTCTTTTCCTACGACAAGAACACAGGCGAAGTTTTACAGATTCTGCATGTCGGCTTAACCAATACACCAGCGCTGGACGGCATGCAGGCAGTAGCGCTGAAGACCATACAGGCTGCTTTGCAGCATTCCAACCAACCACCAGAGGAAACAATGAATCCACTTTTGAAAGCATTGCTCGCAGCCTTGGGCCTGCCAGAAACCACCGTTGAAAAGGACGCCATGACAGCAGTGACAGCCCTCAAAGCCAAAGCTGACCAGGTCACTGCCAAGGATCAGGAGATCGCAGCACTCAAGAAAACAGCCGACCAGGTCGCCGTGAAAGACCAGGAGATTGCAGCCCTGAAAGCGACGGCAACCAATACAGGCAACCCTGATCCAGCCAAGTTCATGCCAATAGAAGCAGTAAAGCCTTTGCAAGACCAAGTGGCAGCACTTTCTGCCAAAGTGCATGGCCGTGAAGCAGATGAAGTGGTGACGGTCGCACTCAAAGAAGGCCGCATCTTGCCTGGACAGGAAGCCTGGGCGCGAGAACTTGCAGGCAAAGACCTGTCCTCACTCAAAACCTACCTGGACAACACCACGCCAATTGCAGCGCTGAAGCATACGCAGACAGGCGGCAAACCACCAAGCGGTGGCGATGCGGCTCTGTCCACGGAGCAAATAGCTATCTGCAAGGCTATGAACTTGTCCCAGGAAGACTTCAAAAAAACGCTGGCCGCTTAACGCCAGGCAGACCGATATCAACCATATCAATATAGGAGTCAGACATGACAGCAGCAATAGCAGACCGCAATACTCGCAGCCGAGAGGGTGTGGTCTTTGAACACCCGGTAAAGGGAGCAACCAAGATTTATGCAGGAACCATGGTTGCCATAGACCCGGCCAATAATCTGGCCATCCCAGGCAAAACAGGCGTCGGCCTCAAGTCGATCGGTGTGGCCCAGGCTTTCACAGACAACAGTGCCGGCACGGATGGCGACATTCGCGTCCGGGTGTTCCGTGGTCAAGGCAGTATCTACCGTTTTGCCAATTCCGGTGGTGCTGACCTGATCGCCCTGGGCGACATCCAGGCGGACTGCTACATGGTGGATGACTCCACGGTAGCAAAGACCAACGGCACAAACACCCGTTCAGTCGCCGGAAAAATCCGCGACGTTGACGCCAACGGCGTCTGGGTCGAGTTTTAAGCTTTTCCGCCAGGCCAACTGCCGGAAGCATCAAAAAGCATCTATTTCAACCGTATATAGGAGTATCCATGGAAATCAATCAAAACAGCCTGGCGGCGCTGTTCACGGGCTATAACATGGTCTTTCAGCAGGCATTTTCCGCAATTGAAAATGACTATGAAGACATCGCCATGACCGTGCCGTCCACCACGGCCCAGGAGGTGTATGCATGGCTGGGCCAGACAACGCGCTTCCGCGAATGGATTGGTGATCGTGTCGTCCAGAACCTGGAAAGCCATGATTTCACGATCAAGAACAAGGATTGGGAAAACACCGTTAAAGTGTCCCGCAATTCAATCGAAGACGACACGTATGGCCTATATAAGCCATCCATGGCGCAGTTGGGTCAGGATTCTGCGAAGCATCCAGGCGAACTGGTTTGGGGTCTGATTGGCAAAGGTTTCAATGCCAAGTGCTATGACGGCCAATACTTCTTTGACACTGATCATCCTGTCTTGAACGAAGACGGCTCGTTCTCTTCAGTGTCTAATTTCGGCGGCGGCTCTGGGCCTGCCTGGTATCTGGTGGATAACACCAGGATCATTAAACCGATTATCTATCAACAGCGCAAGCCTTACACATTTGTTGCGCTGGACAAGGATACGGACGCCAACGTATTCAACCGCAAAGAGTTCGTCTATGGCGTGGATGCTCGTAGCAATGTCGGTTTCGGTCTGTGGCAACTCGCTTACGCTTCCAAGCAACCGCTGGACGAAGACTCCTATGCTGCGGCCCGTCAAGCCATGATGGAATTGAAGGGTGATAACGGTAAACCATTGGACATCAATCCTAGCTTGCTGATCGTTCCACCAAGCATGGAGAAGCAGGCCAAGAAAATCCTGGTGGCCGAGCATGGTGCGAATGGCGCTACCAACATTTTCCAGAACACAGCCAAGCTGAAAGTATCGCGCTGGCTGAAATAAAACGGCTGCGACATACCGCAAGGCTTGGTTCCTCTACATTTTCATTTACCAATAGGAGTAATTCATATGGCAAAAATCACCGTCCTGCGTGTCGTCAGTCGGGCTGCATCATTCCGCCGAGCTGGTCGCCAGTTCACGGCTACACCGACTGACATTCCATTGACCGAACTCACAGACAAAGAGCGCCAGCTCATTGAAGACGATCCTGAGCTGGTGGCGTTTGAAACAGAAGCTGATGCGCCGGAGCCAGTTGCCGAAGCCAAAGGCAACAAACCCAAAAAATAAGGCCAGGCAATGAACTACTGCACAAAGTCAGACTTGATAACGGCCTTTGGCATGGCTGAGCTGATCCAGATCACCGATAAGGAAAACGCATCTGCCATCGATGACGTGGTGTTAAACAACGCTATCAGAGACGCTGAGGCTGAAATCAATGTCTGGCTTGCAGGTCGCTATGTCTTGCCGCTGCCTACTGTGCCAGAGATTCTGCGCAAAGTGGCCATGGACGTCACCAGGTATCACTTGTGGGGCGATGTCCAGGCAGATCATCCTGTTGCAAACCGATACGGCCAGCAGATCAAGCTGTTGCAGGCCATCGCCAAAGGGACTGCATCACTTGGTCTGGACATTGGTGGCGCGCCAGCGCAGACCAGCAACACAGTGCAGATTGCAGAAGGCAGAAACGATTTTGGCGACCGGAGGGGCTGGTGATGGACTACCTGGTACTGGAAGACTTGCTGGTTGACCGGATCAAGGAAACCATGCCGGAACTGAAAGCCGTGTTGACTGCCACCGACCTTGCAGCAGTCAAAGACGACCGTAAGGCAGACCTGGCCGCGCATGTGGTGTACCTCGGTGATGAAATCGGTTCTGGCCCGCAGCACCAGGGCGGATCAGGCAAGGTTCAAGCCATTACCCAGCAATGGATGGTTGTCCTGGTCGTTAAATTTGCTGGATCGCCAACCACAGGGAAAGGTAACCGCAAACTGGCTGGCCCACTCATTACCAAGCTATTGAAGGCACTGGCCGGATGGGAGCCGCCAAACGTTCCCCTCGATGCCTTGCGCCGCATCAATGCACCAAAAGTCATTTACAACAACGGCTTTGCCTACTACCCGTTTGCATTTAAGACCCTGTTCACGTTAGGAAGATCATGAGCATTCAAACCATCAAACTGAAAAAAGAACACACCCACGACAGCGTTAAACATCCTGATGGGTCGGAGATATCAGTCCACCAGACAGACGCTGAATGGCTGATTACCAATGGCATAGGGGACCTGGTCAAGACAAAAAAGGAGGCTGAAGCCAGTCCTGACAAGGACACAAAGAAGTAACTTGCCTAGTAAGTCAGTCAGGCAATTTTTAATAGTCAATCCTTACAGGAGTCAACATGACACAGTATTACTTAGGCAAAGGCAAAGTGTTTGAAGCTGAACGCGATGCAAACGGTCGTCCAAAAGCATTGCGCTGGATGGGTGACGTGTCTTCAGCAAAACTCAGCTTCAAGACGACCAAGGTCGATCACAAAGAATCCTATTCTGGCCTGAACACAAAAGTAAAAAGCGTTACTACTGCCCAGGAAGCCACGTTTGATTTGACCATGCATGAAATTAATACAGGCAATCTGTCGAGTGGTGTATCTGGCAAAGTAACAAAGCTGGTAGCAGGCTCGGTCACTGGCGAAGTATTAACGGGTAGTCTGGTCGCTGGCGACCGTGTGGCACTGAAGTATCCCAAAGTGTCAGCCGTCGCCATCACTGATTCTGCAGGCACACCCGCTACTGTCAGCCCTACCAAGTACAAGGTGGACCCCAATTTTGGTTCTATCGATTTTCTTGACGTGACTGGCTTTCAGCAACCGTTTAAGGCAGCTTATTCCCATGGGGAGCTGGAAAGCGTCTCTCTGCTGACTGCTCAACAAACAGAGAAATACATCCGATATGAAGGCATCAACCTGGGCGAAGGCGGAGCACCTATCGTGGTGGAGCTGTACAAAGTGAAGCCAGAACCATTCAAAGACCTGGCATTGATCACTGATAAATTCGCTGACCTGAGCATCAGCGCCGAGGTCTTGCGTGATGCCACCAAGCCAGCGGATGACGAGATCGGACAATTTGGCCGAATAATCCAGGTAGCGCCCGCGTAAAAATAGCCGTCACCTGACGGCACTCTTCCCACTGAAGCCCATCCTCTGATGGGCTTTTTCTTTGCTCCTTACACTGGCTGTACTTAACCAGTCAACCAGGAGCAAACATGAATCCAGTAGAAAACACATCCCCGCAAAATGACCTGGAAAAGGTCATTCCCGCAGATAGAACAATCATTATTGCTGGCGCTGACTTCCCTGTACGCCAATTCAAAATTGGTCGCCTGCCTGCCGTCTTGAAGGCTTCGCAGCCACTTATCCACATGATTACTGGTCAGGTCAAAGGCGAATCCCTGGACGTGATTAGCCTGTTTGTTCTGTACTCAGAAGAATGCCTGGCATTGCTGGCGGTGCTGGCAGACAAGCCACGCGAGTGGGTGGATGCCCTGGAGCAGGACGAAGCAGTTGATTTGCTGACAGGCTTGTTGGAGGTGAACCTGGATTTTTTTGTCCTGCGCGTCCTGCCGAGGGTCAAGGGCGCACTGGAAAGCCTGGGCGAAGTCATCAAGAACAATGCACAACTGGTGCGAATAGCTGGGCAGATGGCTTCCAGCACCTGATTGCCAGCGGCCACCACATGGCCGACATCCTTAACTACACCTGGTCGCAGTTTAAAGCCTTCCTGGAAGCGACGACAAGGCAGAACAAAAGCCGTGATGCGGATATGTTTTCCATGCTGCTGATTGCGACGAGGGGTAGCGAGGAAAGCGTTAAACGAATGCAGTATCTATTTGAAAGGTAAGCGATGTCCGCAGTCCTGGAACTGAAAATTAAGAACCTGGTCGAGGGGCTGGAGGACGTGGCCGCGCTGCAAAAGAAGATTGCCGAGCTAGAGCAATCATCAGGTAAGGCAGATACCGGGATGTCTGTTCTCTCGTCGGGCATGAGCTTTGTTAAAGACAATGTCATTGCGCTGGTGGGTGCATTTGCATCGCTGGCCATTGCTTATGGCATCAAAGAATCCACCGAGTACGCCGCTCGCACGGAGACACTGGGCATTACCCTGGACGTGGTTGCCAAGAACGCGGGCTATGGTGCGCAAGAGATCAGCAAGTACGAAAAAGAAGTCAAGGCGCTGGGCATCACGACCCAGGGAACCCGCGAAGCTATCACACAGATGATCCAGTCCGGCCTGGAGATCGGCCCACAAGCTGAAAATCAGGTTTCCCAGGTCGCCAAGCTGGCCAGGGCTGCACAAGACCTGGCCGTGGTCACAGGTGAAAACTCGTCAGAGACACTGACCAAGCTGATTACCAACATCTCGCAACTTGATACTGTTGGCCTGCGCTACATGGGCTTAACGGTCAACGTTGAAGCCGCAGAGCGCCAGTTTGCCCTATCCATAGGCAAGACAGTCGAGCAACTGACACAAAAGCAAAAAATTCAGGCGGTCATGGATGAAAGCCTGAAGCAAGCCGAGAAGCTGCAAGGTGCTTATGGCGCGTCAATGGACTCAGTAGGCAAGAAAGTCCAATCCCTTAAGCGATACCAGGAAGAGCTGGCCAATGACATTGGCAACAAGCTGTTGCCCGCCTATGGCTCATTGGTCGATGCTGCAACCAATTTCCTGAAGAGCGCCGACAAGATCGCCCAGGGCATCGACAAGTCCGGTGCTGCATCACGCCTGTTCGCTGAGGGTGTTTCCTCGTTCGGCAGTGCCATGGGTGATTCGTTAAACACAGTGATGGGCATGTTTGGAGAAATCTATCCCTCCTTGGGCGCGCTGGGCAAAGGCTTTATGGAATTACTTGGCTTTGTCATCCGTGTAGGCACTGAAATACTCACCCTGGGCCACTACACCACCGCGACGGGCGAGAAAGTCACGGTACTAGGCCAGATCGTTAAATTCTTAATTGGCGCTATTGCCCTGGCCATGGCAGGCATCAAGGATGGAATCGATATTGCCACGGCTGCGATATTTGGTTTTGGTGGCGCTACCCTGGACATCGTCGGGAAAATCATTTCTGGCTTTGGTAAGTTGGTTTTCTATATCAATCAGGACTGGGGCAAAGCGATCCAGGGTGTGGGAGATGGCCTGCAGGACACAGGCAAGGACATGATCGGCTTTGCAGATAAGACGGTAGACCAGTTCGCACGTGGGGAAACTGCTGTCCTGAAATACCGCCAGTCATTGCGGGATGCTGCGGTCTACCAGCAAAAACTGGCCGAGGTGACCGACTTCAGCAAGGCCGAGGCAGAAGTCCTAGCCATGGCGGAAGCAGTCAGGAAGAACGGCGCATACACCACCGACCTAGCCACACAGTCAAGTCTGTTGAGCGACAAGCTGAAGGAGATGCAGGCCAGCGGTGCTTTGACCACAGAACAGCTTGGCCAGCTTCAGAAAAGGCTTGCAGCCCTGGCTGGTGACGACACTAAGAAATTCATCACGGCCATCGATGAAGCTGGACTCAAACTGACCCAGCTTGATGGAAAAGATCGCCTCACGTCGTTAAACGCGGAGTTCGCGGCTATCGTCGGCACGGTACAAACTTTGGGGAACAGTACCAAAACTACCGCTGATGTAATGAATGATGCCTTTTCTAAGGGTGTGGACGCAGCGAAGACGCTAGCAGAACTGAATCAGATAGGCGCGTCCCTGGGCGACGTTAAGAAGGTCACTGGAGACATCAAGCCCGCACTGGTCGATGTGGGCATCAAGTTCGATGAACTATTTGAGAAAGCACTTAAAGCAGCGAAGACCGAGGGCAACTTTGCAGATTTACGCGCTGAAGTACAGCGACTGGGAAAGGAAGGAACAATTTCCGGCAGCGCAGTGGCAAGAGCGTTAAAAGATATAGAAGAAAAAAGCAAAGGCGCTGAAGCTGCTATGTCTCGCCTTGCAAAGCAAGCGTCAGATTTAGCCAAATCAAATTCTGATGTCGCTAAGTCACATCTTGAACTGGTGAAGGCACAAGCTGATGTTGGTCGTGCAAACCTAGAAGTATTGGTCAAGCAGAACGAGTATAGGAAGTCTGGTTCAGAACTGGCAAAAGAAGAACTCAATCTGGCGAAAATAAACAAGCAACTGGCTGTTGAAAAAGCTACAGAGGCAAAACTAGCGTACCAGGTTGCCGTGGACGCCCAGAAGTTACTCATCAGTTTGCAACAAAAATTGAATGCGGACAAAGAACTTGAACTGCACATTGGCCAGCAAGATGCGGATGTGTATAAAGACAAAGCGAAAGCGGCTGAGGATGCAGCCAAAGCCGCTGAAGATGCCGTAAATTGGTCACGCTCTGAATTATCAGGTCAGCAAGCCATTGTGAGTCAGGTCGAGGAAAAGAAAGTCAAACAAGAGTTTGCGCGTGACATCGTTAAAGAAACGGGCGTTGCCTATGAGTTAAATCGTGCTGCCGTTGAACAGATCAACAGCAGCACCGGTGCTGTCGCGCAAACACAGGTGAAGGTGACCGACAAGGTAAATGAAACTAAGGCGGCTATTGGTTCGCTTAAAAGTGAAATTGACAAAGCAGATGGCGCTGCAGGAAATCTCATTACAAATTTTGACAAGGCGGCTCGTGCAGCTGGCAATGTTAAAACACCTAGTCAGAATACTGCAGACACTCCAGCTAGGCCGCGTGATCCAGCTCCTCAAAGTCCAAATATAGATAGAGGCGGACAAGGTAACAGCAATGTGCAAAAGCCAATAGATCGATCAGAAAAGCAGCCTGGCATTGCGTCTGACGGATTCGGCGGTGGCGCTATGGACAGCGACGTTGCTAACATGCTGTATGACGCCGAGCATGGAAAAAGGATAGAGCCAACTGCAGAAAACAAGCAACGCGCCCAGACCGCCTGGAATGCAGCAAAGGCCAACAAGCAAATGTACGACGCGAACTCGACGGCTTTCTCTTCTGCGGGCGCTGACTCCATCCTACGCAGCTACAACCGCGCAAAGACACTGGCAGAGTCCATGGGCCTTAACACCAGCGAAAGTGGCAGCGCCGGGCTAAACGATGGCAGCGGAGGATATGGCGGCTTTGCCGCGCCAGGCTCCAATGGTGCTTACTACCGAAAACTGGACGGCTCCCACGAGACTGGGCTGGACCGCGTACCCAAGGACGGTTACGTGGCCGAGTTGCACAAGGATGAGAAAGTGCTGACTGCCGCAGAGGCAGACAGCTACCGTAAAGCGCCGTCTGTGGCCGACCTGTCTCGCCAGTTGCTAAGCCAGATTAGCTTTCCCAGGATCACCGATGACCCAGCCATCAAGGAACTTGTTCAGCAGTCCGCCAGGACCGCCAGCAATCAAGGACCAGAGAAAGTCATCCAGTTTGATTTAACGGGCGGCGGCAAAACCATCCCTGTCACGACAGACGCAGGAAACGAACGCGCCTTACTTGATTTACTGAAACGCGCTAAGGGAGTTGCATCATGATCCTACGCAATTTAACGCTGGGCCAGGATTTGCAGTTGCACCATGACTTGCAATGGATGGATGAACACGAATGGACGCCTGTTGTGTCGTCTGTGGAATACAGCCTGACTGGTGCGCTCCTGGTCGAAAACGCCACGCGCCAGGCTGGCCGACCTATCAGCCTGCAGCCGCCCGACAACAGCATGGCCTGGCATACCAGGTCTGTGGCCGACCTGCTGCAAACCTGGTCAACAGTACCAGGTCAGCAATTCCGTTTAACGCTGGACGATGGCCGGGGCTTTAACGTGGTCTTTCGCCACCATGAATCGCCAGCCCTGGAAGCTGAGCCGGTTCGCCAGATGGCGACCTATGACGCCGATGATTATTGGTTAGTAAAACTTAAGTTTATGGAGATTTAACGATGCCTATACAAGCGGGCGATGTCGCCCTGGTGACATCCAGAGTAATGGACGATGTACCCGAAGGCGGCGGCGGTCCCACTGCCACAGCCATAGTGGACGGTACAAGCAACAGCATTTTCCCGGACATATCCGAGCTGGATAGAGCTGGTGGCCGTGTCAACTTGCGCAAGGTGTTTGCATCTGTCCTGACAAACAGTGTGGACACCTACTTTGGCGCAAATGTGATCGTGGCTGAGCCACCGACAGACCCTAAAGTGTCAGTCACCCTGTTTTCTACTGGCCAGGTGTTTGATACCAGGGCATCTGCTAAAGGCAGGATTGAGTCTTATCTGTCCCTGGGTGCGAGGTATCCCGGCAACCTGTTCGGCGACCATATCGCTGGCCAGCGCATTGTCACGCTCCTGCAGCGCGAAAGCATTCCAGCGCCTGCAGTAGGAGATACGCTGGTCATGCGCAAGAATGACGGCCTGCCGACACAGCTAGAGCAATACGTAAAAATTATAGCCGCGTCTTCCCGCGTCCGCACCTTCACAGACGTGACTGGTGACTTCACCCGCCTGGAAGTTTCTTTAACGCTGAGTGATGCACTGACAGCCGATTTTGCTGGCCTCGATGCCACACGCACCGAACCAACAGCCAGCGATTACATCGGCAAGACCCGCATGTTTTCCACTATTGTGGCTGATGCTGCCCGCTACTATGGCGTGGTCCCGCTGGTGCAGGCCGCAGCCACTGGCGACCTCGTCGTTAAAGGTTCCAGCATCTTTACGCAGCTTGTACCCAGCACACGGGTGGAAGTACCCATTGCAGATGCGCGTATGAGCCAGAGGGCATTACCCTTGCTCAAGGCCGGGGAACCATACACCAACACGGTGAATGCAGCTTTGAACAAGTCGCAAGCGCTGTACATAGGCGGCAAGATACTGCCAGGCTCGTTTAGTCTGTCGGTCGGCAGTGTAACCGTGACAGATAAAGGCGGCGTATTGCTTAACGCTGATATCGCAGTGGGCGCAATCGATTATGAAAACGGCGTGGTATCCGTATCCACCAATATTTTTGGCACAGGCACAAACAACACTACCTACACTTACACGCCTGCAGACACGCCCACATCCGTCACATCATCGATAGGCGTACCTGTCACAGCCCAGGGCCAGCGCGCAAACTGGGTGTTTTCCATCGCGTCCATCCCGGCGCGTGGAACCCTGCAAGTCAGTTACCGGGCATTGTCCCGCTGGTACGTATTGAGCGATGATGGTTCTGGTGCTATTCGTGGTTCAGAAAGCGTCATAGGTGCAGGATCGGTTAATTTCTCAACAGGGACGGTTTCCGTGACCCTGGGGACGTTGCCGGACGTGGGCAGCCAGATCATCCTGCAATGGGTCGATACATCCACCTCCCGCCCCATGGCGCTGATCCCTGGCCAGGCTGGCGACCAGGTCAAAGCCTTTGGCAAGGTCGTCACCATCAACGACGCAATCAAGCCAGGTTCCCTCATGCTGACTTGGAACGATGGCGCGGCCCGCACAGCCACGGACAGCAATGGTGCGTTAACTGGTGACGCTACCGGGACAGTAAACTACGCGACAGGTAAAGTACATTTCTGCCCTAAGACACTGCCCGCTAAAAATGCAGCAGTGGTCATGACCACCACCAATGCCGCTGCAATCATTGGTCCCATCCCAGCGTTTGCGGACGGCGGTGCTAGCTGGACGTTCTCAGTCGCAGGCCCAGTCAGGCCCACCACCTTCCTTATGTCGGTGTACACGAACTACAGTGGCCAGACCTGGTATTCATCCAGCGCCGGAAAACAAGAACTGCTGAAAGTCATCGACGATGGCGCTGGCCATCTGCAAATCGCCAATTACGACAGCAATTTAACGGTAGGCTCCATTAACTACACCACAGGCGAATGCACCCTATTCAAAACCGTAGGCGGCTACAAGAAAGAAGAAAACAACTATCAGAGCACCAGCTTTCTGCCGGATGGCTCTGTACAGTTTGGCCAGGTCATCAGCAAGACCTTATACACCCGCACGCTGAACATACAGAACGGCGCAGCCACGCCGCCTGGTGAAATGACCGCGCCCTGGGCATGGTGGACAGGTACGCAGCATAACGCTGCAGAAATCATGTACGTGGGTTCAGATGGCACTGGCCAGACCTACAATTTCACAGTCGATAGTCTGTTTATGCCGAGCGCCCCTGTGCCGTCAGCCTTTAACCTCAGCGGCAAACGTCACTTTGTTACCTCGGATAATCGCCTGGTGCGTGACATATCCCTGACGACAGGCACAGGCACGCTCTGTGGCTCCGTAGGGACAGTTTCAAGCGTCAATGGTGTGGTGCTGAGTGACTGGGCTGCAGGAGCTGCCAACACGCCCAGCAGTATCGCTGGCATTGAATCCGAAGGCACTGCAGCCCTGACAGATGCTGTTACCTTCAGGACAGCCGTTGCGCCACTCTTTAACGGCGGCTTTACCCTGGACGGCACAAAACAGAACGGTGATAATTTCTCTGTCACGCCAGACATAAATGGCATCATCAATAATCCGGCTTCTGGTGTTTTTGGGATCGTTGATTTTAATAACGGCATTTGCTCCCTGCGTTTTGGCACTGCAGTGGACGACACCCACGCCAATGACCCAGGCGTGATGAATCTGACTTACCTGGGGATTGCGGGCGTTAAATACGTCAAGACCAGTGCCGTTAAAACTGACTCGCTACGCTATAACGCTGTCGGTTATTCCTACCTGCCACTTGATCAAAACATCCTGGGCCTTGACCCAGTACGCCTGCCGACAGATGGCAAAGTGCCTATTTTCCGCCAAGGTAGCTTTGTGGTGGTCGGCCATACTGCCACCATCAATCCAGGAGCAGTGGTCAACGGCCAGACCATCAACTGTGCCAGGGTGCGCTTGTCGCGCATTCGTGTGATAGGTGGCAATGGCCAGGTGATCAGCGCTGGCTACACGCAAGACCTGGAGGCCGGGACCATCACTTTCGTGGACGTGTCCAGCTACGTTATGCCTGTGACAGTTGAGCATCGTATCGAAGACATGGCCATGGTCACGGACGCACAGATTAACGGGCAATTGACACTATCCAGGGCATTAACGCACAACTTCCCGGTCGGGTCTTACGTATCCAGCGCCATGATCATAGGCGACACACACGCCCGCGTGTCCGTGCTGTTCGACCAGGCGACATTCAACAATACTTGGCAGGACACGGTCAACGGTGCAGATGCGCAAGGCACATACAACGACACGCTTGCACCTATCGTGGTGACCAATAAGGGCGCACTGACGGAACGCTGGGCAATCCGGTTCACGAATACCACCAGCTTTGACATCATCGGCGAACACGTTGGTGTGATCGGTACAGGCTCTACCACTGCTGACAGTTCGCCAATCAACCCAGCGGCCAACGTGCCATATTTCACCTTGAAAGCCATCGGCTTTGGTTCCGGCTGGGCAGTGGGTAACGTTTTGCGGTTTAACACCATCGGCGCGACTAATCCTGTCTGGGTGGCCAGGACCATCCTGCAGGGGCCACCAACTACCAACAACGATAAATTCACGCTCCTGGTGCGTGGTGACATTGATCAACCTTGAGAGTAAAACATGCCAAACACAACAGTTAAATACTTTAGTTCTGATATGCCAGGCGCGCCAGTCTTGTCTGGCCTGGCGGGCAGCATGATCGCTGTCTTAGATGCCTGCCTGATCAATGGCTTTGGCCTGGTCTCTGTCACGTCTGCAGTCGTTGCGGGCAATGTAGCCACCCTAAACGTGGGCGCTGGCCACAGCTTCACTGTAGGCACTGTGGCGCTGGTGGCTGGTGTTACATCGCCTGCAGAACTAAACGGCGAAGCCAGGGTAACTGCTATTACTGCCAATTCAATATCGTTCGTCACAACTGGCATATCAAACCAGACCGCAACTGGCACTATCACAGCAAAGCTGGCTGGTGCTGGCTGGGCCAAGGCTTACACAGCGACCAATACAGCCGCCTACAAGCCCAATGATGTACAGTCAACCGGGTGTTACTTGCGCCTGGACGATGCAGGCACGATACACACCCGCGCCATTGGTTACGAAACTATGGCAGACATTAACACTGGCTCTGGTCCATTTCCAACCAATGCCCAGGTAACAGGTGGATACTGGTGGCAAAAGTCCGGTACAACAGATGCAACTGCGCGGGCCTGGCTGGTGTTTGCAGATGGCAGGATGTTCTATCTGGTCAGGTATCCAAGCACGTCTTATCCCACAGTTCCAGAGATTACTTTTTTTGGTGATATCTTGCCGACTAAAACCAGCGGTGATGCTTATGCATGCGCTATCACTGGCAACCCTACAGCGTTGAACAACTCCTACCAGGCCAACTCTGCGCAACTCTACTACTCTATTACAAGCCAGGCAGACATTCATTTCCCGCGTTCCTACACTGGTCTAGGTTCATCCATACCTATGGTTAGAACGTTTCCGCTCATGAATGGAGACACTGGCAATTATTCTGGCAATGTGAGTGCAGCGATGTCTTTCCCGAACGGCGCAGACGGTGGGGTCTATGCCGTTAATTTTGCGCTCTGTGAATTTGGCAGCAAAAGCTATAGAGGCAATTTACCTGGCGTGTATGCGATACCACAGGCGAATGCATTTAACGCGCTTAGCACAAAAGACATAGTCATAGGCCAGGCTGATCTTGCAGGCAGGACGCTGCGCGCCGTAGTTTCTACCGGGTCGATTAATGGCGTGGTCTTGTTCGATACTACCGGACCATGGAGATAGCGCATGGCTGATCCATTCTTTTTAAATACGCCACTTATCCTGCCCTTTGATGGCGCGAACAACAGCACAACCATAGAGAACGCTGGCGCAAAAGGCATATCCATTTCAGTTAATGGAGGGGCGAAGCTCTCGACCGAACAGAGTAAATTCGGTGGCTCCAGCTTAAAGGTGAATGGTAGTCCTGACTATTTGACGTTTCCTGATGTGATCCTGGGTAGTGGTGATTGGACTATCGAATGCTGGGTATATCTCCGTAGTGCGCCAGTTAGCTATGCTGCGCTGATGGTCAGCAATGGCGAAGCCGGGCTATATCTTTACGATACGACCCTGATTTTCTATCCAAACAATACGGGCAACACTGGAACCTTAAGCCTGAATACCTGGCACCACGTTGCAGCAGTGCGTTCTGCTGACAAACTCTATCTCTATATCAATGGTGTGGCAGGCGCAAACGCGCCGACAGTGTCTGGCGCATTTAAGATGAATACGATTGGCTCTGCAAGAGGTGTTCAAGGTTCGCAGTCCTATATAGACGACGTGCGTTTTACTGCAGGTGTTGCAAGGTACACTGGAAACTTCACACCGCCAGGTGCTGCGGACACAACACGGTCAGACATTTATTCCAGGACCGCGAATTTAGCGAGGCGCGTGTATGCAGCCACAACACAGTCTGCAGCCTTAAAACCGCTGCCAGTTGGCACAACCAGGAACAGAGAAAGTGACCTGTTGTTTGGTGGCCGTGGCCGCATATCTGGCGTGACGAAAGTCAAAGGCACACCAGATGCCGCCGTGTCTACCAGGGTAAGGCTCATACGTGAAAAAGATGGTTTGCTAGTCCGCGAAACCTGGAGCGACCCGGTCACTGGTGCATTCACATTTGCCAATATCGCCCACGGCATTAAATACACGGTGCTGACCTATGACCACAACCACAATGAACGCGCCGTGGTCGCTGATAATTTAACGCCGGAACTGATGCCATGATTTTAAGCGTATCCCAGGCACATCAAAACGCCAGACATGCTGGGTCGCTGGCCCATTTGGATGCCGGTTCCTCTCCTGCGAAGATACGCATCTTTGCAGGCGTACAGCCTGCGCCTGCCGGACCTGAAACTGAGCTATTGGTACAGATAGAACTGACAAAGCCAGCCGGGACGGTCACTGAAGGCGTACTGACGCTGACGGCCAGCACATTTGGACTGATAGCGAAAACAGGCCAGGCTACCTGGGCGCGTGTCATGACTGGTGCTGGTGAAATTGCTTTTGATTGCGATGTATCAGACCTGGCTGGCGACGCTGTGATCAAACTTGAGAAAACCCAGCTTTATGAAGGTGGCAAAGCCTTCCTTACTTCGGCTGTCCTGGGATAAAAAGTGTCTGAGTCTAGCCTTTTACTGTTTTCTGATGCACCACTGACAAACCCGGTTTTGCTGGTGTTTGGTAGCGGGCCAGCGGCTTATGAGCCAGTCGAGCTGGTGTTTTCAGAGAAGCCAGTAGAGAACCCGGTTACTTTGGTATTTGGCTGGCGTGACGTGGTGTTGCCGCCTGTTCCTGACCTTCATGGAGAGATGGCTGGAACATTCCCAGCGATGACGGTACAGAGTGTTGTGACCTATCTGTCAGACACGGCCAGGCCAGTGGTGGGCAGGACAAGCAATGCCTGGCAAAAGGCTGGTCATACTGATGGCAGCGTTAAATCAAGCTATCAGAGGATGCTGGCCAGCAGTTCTGCCAATGCTAATCGATGGCAGCATGCGCAGCCCTTGCAAGCAGTTGGCCAGGTCAAACTGGCCCGCACGATGACAGGTAACCGGACGGATGCAACAGGCAGCCATGCCGAGGCAGTCCATACAGAAATGGGCGTGCTGGCAGGTTTCGCGTCGATGTCGCCAAGGGCGCGGGTATCAGCCAATACAGCCTGGCAGTCTGCCAAAGTCGTTCGGACAGAGTTACGCCTGGCGTTTCAGTCCATGCAGCCAACTGGCCGGGCTGTACGCGTTACGAGTTGGAGCGATGGCCAGGCGCACCAGGTGCAAGGGCAAACCGCTTTCCAAAAGGCCAGCGGGTTCCAGGTAAAGGACAGTACCGCCTTTCAGTCAGCAATGAGGCCGCGACCAGGAAAAGCGGCTGAAGTCCTGCCGCCCGTTAAAACGCCTTGCTATGTGCCGCCCCTGGGCAGCGCTGTTGACCTGGTGTTTTCCGCTCCCTGGGCAGATAACGCCAACCTGGTGTTTGTTTGTGAGCGGACAGCGCCACCGATTAACACCATTGTCATACCCGTTAAAAGGACTTATATCGTGCTGAATGATGTACTGATCAAACGTGTTGAGGGCAATCACATTTTGCCCGCTACGACCCTGCAAATGCAGATTGATATGGATAGTTGGACCTGGTCGTTTTCGACATCTATGCCAGCATCTGCCTTGCCACTGGTCGAGCCTGGTCAGGCGGGTGACCTGGTGATTCTTGAGGCCACAGTCAACGGGCAAAAGTTTTCTTTGCTGGCTGAGGATATCCAACGCGAACGAACATTTGGAAAGTCCACCATATCAGTCAGTGGCCGTGGCTTGTCAGCCATGCTGGCAGACCCGTACAGCCCCATCCTGACGTTTAAAAACGATATTGAACGCACAGCGCAACAGTTGATGAATGACGCGCTAATGATTAACGGTGTGCCTATTGGCTGGTCTGTCGATTGGCGGATAGAAGACTGGCTGGTCCCTGCAGGCGTATGGAGCCACCAGGGCAGCTACATGTCAGCGTTGACGACTATTGCCAATGCGGCAGGCGCTTTCATCCAGCCTGATCCGACAGCCTTGACCCTGCGCATACTGCCACGCTTCCCCGTTAAACCGTGGGAATGGGCCAGCGCCACGCCGGATATTGAATTGCCGTCTGCAGCCGTCACAAAGGAGTCCATTAGCTGGACAGACAAGCCTGATTACAACGCCGTCTACGTGAGCGGAGCGACTGCAGGCGGCATCCTCGGATGCGTCAAGCGTGCCGGATCAGCAGGCGACAATTTGGCTCCCATGGTGACCGATGCACTGATCACCCAAAGTGCAGCAGCCAGGCAGCTTGGTATTTCAATCCTGGCTGAGACTGGACGCAACGCGACCTACTCGCTAAGCCTGCCAGTGTTGCAGGAGTCCGGCATCATCATGCCAGGGAAGATGGCCCGCTACGTGGACACAAACCAGGTGATGGGTGTCGTTAAAGGAGTGTCTTTAAGTGCCGAACTGTCCAAGGTTCGCCAGACTATCGAGGTGCAGACGCATGGCTAACATTTACAAAGTATTCAAAGACCTGATACCCGATGCGCCGCTATTTGTCGGCAAGGTCATCGCAGCCCGGCCTGGTCATTACATCATTCAATTGCCTGGAGGCGCGCAAGTTACGGCCAGAGGCCAGGCAGAAATAAATAAGATGGTGTTTATTAAGGACGGAGTAATTGAGGGTGAAGCACCCGATTTAACGGTGCAAATCATCGAAGTTTAGAACAGAGCGACCTGACCAGTGCGGTAACACTGATCAAGTCATCTGAGAAGCAGCATGCACTGCGCTCAAACCAAGGCCCTGCCACCTGTACAGGTGGGGCGCATAGTATCACGGAGCGTTAAATGCAGGAAATACGATGTGGAAATTGCAGTAAGAAGTTGGGAGCAGGTGAATACATTAGGCTCAGTATCAAATGCCCCAGATGCAAAGCTTTAAATGAATTGAGCACCAAGAGTGAACATGATGAACGCCACAGAGCGTCCTTATTTAACATAGAGGAAAATCATGTATGCAACAAAGAAACCAACAGTCGGTAGTCTCTTCGCAGGTATCGGCGGATTTGATCTCGGATTTGAGAACGCAGGATATGAAACAAGATGGCAGATTGAAATCAACCCAGTTTGCCGGGCAGTCCTTGCAGACCGATTCCCACATGCTAAACAGTTTAACGATGTCAGAGAATGCGGAAAGCAAAACCTTGAACCAGTTGATGTCATCGTCGGGGGATTCCCCTGCCAAGACGTTAGCAGCATGGGAAGAAGAAAAGGACTTGAAGGCCACAGAACGGGCCTCTTCTACGAAGTCATCCGCATCCTTGACGAGCTTCGGCCTAAATGGGTGGTCCTTGAGAACGTCGTCGGGCTGCTACATAGCAAAGATGGCAGAGACTTCCAGACGGTCGTCGAATCCCTTGCCGACTGCGGGTATGTGGGATACTGGAGAGTGCTTAATGCTCAGTATTTCGGAGTCCCCACGCGCCGCCGTCGCGTTTTCCTGGTCGCAGGTCTTGGACAGCACCCCCCAATTGAGCTGCTGGCTGACGCCGCAGCAGTGGGAACTTTTTCTGGCTCGACGAGCCCGGCAAACTACCCCGCAGAAGTCGATGGATGGGCTTATCCTACCCTTCTATCAGGGAGCGCAACCTCACAAATCAATATCAGTGGTTCGGGCCTCGTCTTTGCCGGAGAACACAGGCATAAGATGGTTGAGCGGATCGGAGAGGTTGAAAATAATGGGATTTGCCGGGGACTGGATGCGGCCAACTTTGCGGAAACTCATGCTGCCGGAAACGCCGTTGTCCCGCAAGTCGCGGAGTGGATCGCGGAGCGATTAATAGTAGTTACATAATACAATTAGCCAATTGGCGGTATGAAAAAGCCGCCTATCTTGAGTGGACTGCTGCACACATGATTCATTTTTAGGTTGAAAATATTAATTAAGTAACATTGTCCCTTGCGTTAAATCAGTTTTAGAATTAATGTTTATCTGTCATTTAAATGTCGTAAAAGGTAAATGTACGGTCCTTGGTTCAGCTTGGGCGTCTGTCAATCTGCATACTTTTATCGTGCTTGTGTATTCTTTGGCTGAATTGGCAATCAACAACGGGTAGAGACCAAAATGAGAGAGCAATTAGCTGCGCTACTTGATTCAAGATCGCATACCGAAACTACCCTATTGAACGATCGCTTGAAAGAACTTCGCAGTAACATGATGAGCACCAATACTTGGTATTCCAGCATGTATATAAATTCGACAGTAAGAATTTGCGCTGATTATATGGAGAACTACTGTAAAGGCGCCTTGGAAGATTATAAGCATGCAATTTCTTCGGACTCGGACAAATATGATGAAAATTACCTATTTGACACAGCAAGAATATTCTTAAGTCGCTTGTCGCAAGAAAAGGATGCAGTGCAAGGAATTCTCGAAAAAAATGCAGGTGACATTGCGGCCTCGATGTCGCCGAATGGCTTAGAAGAGTACCAGTACTTTGATATTACATTTCAAAGTGTTTGGGGAAAATCCAAAGCAGAAGCAGAAATATTCAATGCAAAGTTATTTGAAAGCAGGCCAACTCTTATTAACCTCTTAAAGGAAAAATGGGGAAGAAATCGTTTTTTTGGTACTATTTCAATAATTTTTGCACTATTTTTAGTCATTGCTGGCATTTTTAGTGCGTGGTCTTCAATTCAAGATACCTTAAAAAAATTATTTATTTAGTAAAATTCCCAACAACTGCTTGATACTCAAAAGGAGGTTCATATGTCAATCATTGCTCAATCAGGAAATACCACTGAAGTCTATCCATTCAAGGTCTATAGTGCCATTCAGGACGAATACATTCAATCAACTCGGTTTGCAACTAGTCGAGTAATAGAGTCAATTAATGGTGTGAGGATTGGGCCGTCTATTAGTGTTCCAAATGAAGACGTAACCGATGGGTTTACAGAGAAACACTATCAGCCAAAATAAACTTTGCCTTGTGATGGAAGAGTCCAAGATAAAAAGCCACTAGTTTTGAATTGAACCCCAAAAGCTGGACTGCAACTTTGGGCATCTTTCATGACTAAAAACGACGGCCAGTTCATGTTAAAGGTAGTACAGGAGTTCCTGAATGATAAAGCAGGATACAGAGTGGTTGCACAAGTAGAGTAATATTTTACAAGTTAACTTAGCGGAGGTTTTATGAACGGCGGTTTTAAACCAGGTGATGTGGTTCGATTAAAGAGTGGCGGCCCAAAAATGACAATGTCTGCATTTGAGGAGATTCCTGATTCTAAGGGTATGGCAACTTATGTGAGGTGCGTTTGGTTCAAGGGGAGTGATAAGGCATCCGATTTGTTTCGACCAGAAACAATCGAGTTGTCGAAAGAAGACTAGGATAAAAAGCCACTCAAAAGTGGCTTTTAAAATGTAACTCAGGTTGAAGCGATTGCCAACTACGTTACTCGATGCTGACGAAACGTCTGCAATATTGGGTAACTTTACTCCCCTCTCCCTATTTTGACTTGTGCAAGATCATCTGCAAACTAGTGCAAAGTCTTGCGCGGCCTTACAC
>NZ_JAUXQE010000039.1:0-20638 GCF_030683615.1 Undibacterium sp. | reverse complement strand
TGGCCAACAGACTATCGGCCAGTTTGAGCAATTCCGGGTCGGGCTTGGCCCGCTTGTTACGCTTTGCAACGGTCATCATTTCTCCTTGAGGGTAGCAGTCTCCTGCTAAATGACCGTTTACACAAAATTATTTACACCCTCCGTCGCTCCTGCGCAGGCAGGAGCCCATTGGCGTTCGTTGACCAATCTGGCATTCGACAAAGTAAGCTACAACTCACTTCCCCACCCTATCCCCCGCAAACCCGATCACCGACGCATTCGCCCAGTTTGCGCATACCCCGGCTTTGCCGTTCGCCTTGACGCCAGTCGTCTTCAACACCAGTTTGCTGATGCCGCGTATATCCAGTTCTGGCTTGACTACGGCTGGTGCTGTGATCAGGCCGCTGTCGAACAGGAGTTTGTCGTCGCCCCAGACCTGGAATTGCAGGCCGCCGTTGTTGCGGCAGCTGTCGTCTATGCCGACGTCGGCGCGGAAGGTTTGCCAGTCGCCTGCGAGTTTGTAGCCGACTTCGCTATTGCCTGCCACCCCCAGGCCTTTGCGGAAGCGCAGGCCGTTCATTTGCATGCTCGCGTCTCCTTTGCTTGCCTGGATTTTATACGCCATATCTCTGGCATAGCTGGCGCTATTGCTGGCAACAGCATCAGACAAGAACACTTGCGCCTTGGGCTTGTCGGGCATGGGGTGTTCGAGGATGCTGAACTCTGAAATGGTGATGGGGGTGACGATCACAGGGTTGAAGGCATTGTATGCCTTGACAGTGTTGGTCGCGCCTGTGCTGGTCAGCACCATCGGGTCTTGTGCTTCGCCATCATCATTCTGGTCATGCGTGCTGAGTACGCGGAAGCGGAACAGGCGGCCTGCTCTGGCGGTAAACTCCACTTTTTGTTTTTCTTGCTGCTTTTTTAAACGGCCTGTGTGAACTGGTTTGCCCCATTCACCATTGGTGTCGGCCAGGTAGATTTCAAAGTCCTTGACCTGGCCGTATTGCCAGTTCTTGTCATTGCGTGGCGCGATTTCAAATCCGCTGACCATGCGGCGCTCGCCCAGTGCCAGGCTAAATTCATGGGCGCCGGTTTTTTGTGACTGGTCACGCAGGGTGCGGAACCAGGTACCGGGCTTGCCATCGAAAGCATTTTCCAAAGGATGACCGGGTTCTTCTGCCGGGCGGTTAAGGACGATAAGGCTGTCTGCAGCAATAGTATTGCCCAGGTCAGGTGCAGCCGGGTAGTCAGCCGTCGCTGCCAGTTGCTTGCTGGCGGCAATTGCCAGACGGAAGCTGTAGGCTTTGTCCACTGGCAGCTTGATAGTCTTCACATGCACCGTGCCATATTTTTCTGTGGCGTCGTAAAACCAGCCTGCGCTGCTTTTCTGGAATTCTTCGCGGGTCTTGAAGAGGGGCAAAGTCTGTTCGCCAAAATTGATGGCATCTGGCTCTGCGCGGCTATGCACTTGCAATTGCAAAACGCGCTGCGCTTCCATACCTGTATAGCTGCCATTGACTGCACCGACATTGATGCGGATATCACCCGCCTTGTTTTCTGGCGCATCGACTGTGAAGACTTGCTGGCTGGATTTGCCAGCCTGATACTGGCGGCTTTCGCCATCGTCTTCATATAGGGTAAAACTGGATTTACCATGGGGGTAGATGTCCAGGGTCAGCACGTCCTTGGGCACCTGGCCATCAAACAGGGCGACCGGGTACATGGGCAAAATCGCGCCAGCGCGTACCATGACAGGCAGTTTGTCCAGTGTGACTTGCTGGTCGATGACTTTGCCTTTGGCATCGGCTTGTACGACGCGGCCATCCCAGTAGTCTATCCACTGGCCTTGCGGCAAATAGATGCCCTTGCGCCAGCCTCTGCTGGCAACCTGGCTGCGATAGACTGGCGCTACCAGAAAGTCTTTGCCGAGCATGAACTGGTATTTGTAGTTCTCGTTATTGGCATTGGGGTCTTGCGGATAATCCCACATCAGGCCGCGCACGATGGGCGCACCTGTCAGCTCAGTCTCATGCGCATAGGTGTACATATACGGCATCAGGCGCATCTTGAGTTTCAGATAATCGCGGTTGATGCTGCGGTAGGGCTCATCAAACCACCAGGGATGTTTACGCCCGGACTTGGACCAACCCGACATACCCATCAGCACGGGCGTAAAAGTTTTCCATTGCAAATCGCGGGTGAAGGTTTCCGGGCTGCCGCCAAAAATGCCATCGACGTCACCAGTGGCATAGGCCTGGCCAGACAGGCCAGAACCTATCAGGGTGGGGATATGCCAGCGTATATAGTCCCAGCTGCCGGACTGGTCGCCCGTCCAGGTCACGGCATAACGTTGCGTACCGGCCCAGCCCATGACAGTCCAGACAAAGGGACGTGAGTCAGAATTGTCGAGTATGCCCTTGGCCGCTGCCATATTGGCATCCAGCGAGAATTGGTAGCCCTTGCCTGTCCAGGCCACGTCCAGCTTTTGCGCACGCGTGCCTGCGGTGCCGACTTCCCATGCGATTTTATCGACACCGTTTTCTGTCCACAGGCCAGTGCGGAAGCCATGTTTCTTCAACCCGGCAACGACTTCAGGCAGATTGGTGTAGCCGCAGCCATAGCCATCATTGGGCAGGATCCAGCCGCCGGGCATGTCGTGTTCGCGGTATTTGGCGGCGACGGAATTGACTACATCAGGCGTTTTTCCAGTCGGGCCATCGCTCCAGTTGCCGGGTACGGTGCCGGGCTTTTTGCTATTGTCGCCATCGTTATAGCAATCGGCATCACCATATTCATAAGCCCAGCGCGGCAAAAGTCTGGCGCGGCCTGTCAGTTCTGTGTACGAAGCCAGTACGTCCTTGATGGAATTGCCGACGAAGTAATAGGCATCGAAACGTTTTTCCTGATGGCTGGTGCTCAGGTATTCATTCGAGCGAAAATCATAGCTACCATTGCTCCAGGTATTGCGCAAGACGCCATAGCCTTTGCTGCTCATGTAGAAAGGCGCGGGGCTGGGCCTGTCGCCTTCTTCCCAACCGCCCGAATAAGAGACTTCCATCTGCTTGCCCTTGAAGGCATAAGCACCGTTTTGCTGGCCACCACCAAAGAAGACTTCATCTGCGCTGCTGGAGAGGGTCTGGAAGCTGGCTTTGTCGCCCAGTTCGAGCGGCTGGATTTCTTGCCAGACCAGGGTTTTATTGTCTGGCTTGTAAAGGGCCAGACGCAGTGGTGCGCGGTAGATGCGCAAGGCCATGGCCGAGGTTTGCACCAGTTGGTAATCAGCTTTTGAATCTGTCTGCGCCGTTAACTGGTAAGGCACTTTGTCATAGGCATGCTTGAGCACGATGGGCGCGGCCTTATTGCCAGCATCAAGCAATTGCCCTTTGGTGCCAGCCCATACGCGAAACAGATCGGGCTTGAGCAGGCTGATGCGTACGATGCTGCCATCTGACGTCACCAGTTCTATCTGATTTGCATCGGCTGCTATTTTTTGCATGTTTCCCAAAGGCGCGGCTTGGCTGACACCACTGAACACATGGAAGATCAGGCTGGCGATGACAGTCTTTCGTATGACAGCGTGCAAAGTTTGCATATTGGGTATTCATCCTATCTTTGATGTTGGGGCGCTAAGTTCAGGCACATGGCAAGCGATAATAATGTGCATACAGCAATGTAACTGCGTCCCGTCTTTTGCAACAGTGAGATTTATTCTTTGCCTTCATCAAGAAATTTTGAATGGCAGGCCAACACGGTCAACAAGTACGACGAAGGCGCGACAAATAATGGTTGACGACGCGGCGGCAGGCGTCACTGGGCCTGTGCCGTACCAGCGTAATCTTCCGGCCATGGCCGGATAACAGCATGGCCTGCTCCAGCATTAGCTTGCCTTCTCCTATCAGCACCAGTTCTCGCACGCGAGGCAAGACTTGCGGGATGGGATGGTGATGCTGGTCATGCAAGACCTCGGCTATTGCCAATATCATCAACTGGCAAGGGATGTCACCATAACGGCAATGCAGGCTGAGCTGCCTGGCTGTGATCTGGATGCTGCTTTGCCTGTCCAGACCATCGCTGACGATATCGACCTTGCAGGCAGATATGCGCTGATAGGCGGTGAAGACTTCTGCCGTTCTGGCTGGAGAAAGTATCAGAATATCGGCAGGCGAGCGCATGGAGGCAGGGCGGCGGGGCAATTAATGTGAAAGCGACATTGTATCAATGCTGCAGATAGCCTGGACTCAATGTGCTTTTGCCTCGCTGATCAGCCATTGATGAAACGCCTGAAAAGCCGGGTTCTCTTTCATGTCTGCCGCATAGATGAGGTAATAATCAAGCCGCAGCGGGGTTTCCACATTCAGTGGCCGAACCAGGCGGCCAGCAGCTATATCGTATTCCACCAGCAAAGCCTGACCAAGCGCAATGCCCTGCCCGTCTATGGCTGCCTGCAAGGCCATCAGGGCCAGGGTAAATAGCGGCCCCTGGCGGGATTCCTGGTTGGGCAAACCCAGGGTAGAAAACCAGGCTTGCCAACTGGGGTAGTCGGGGTCATTCATGGCACTGACTTCATGCAGCAGGGTTTGCCTGGCCAGGTCAGCGGGTGTCTGCAATTGTTCTGCGATGGCCGGGCTGCAGACCGGGAAAACTTCCGTCGCAATGAATGGCTCGATGCGGAAATCAGCAAACTGGGTACGGCGAAAATCGATGGAGATATCGCAATCACGGTAAGTGCGGTCCACTTCAGAGACGATTTCTACCCGTATATGCGGATGCCGGTTCAGGAAACGATAAAGGCGCGGCACCAGCCATTTGGAGCCAAACGATGGTGGCACGCCCACGCGCAACAAGGCATTGTTATCATTAAGCAAAGCATCCGTCGCCTGCTGGAAAATCCTGAAACCTTCGCGTATGCGTGGCAGGTATAACTCCCCCGCCTCGGTAAGTTTCAGGACATTATTGCTTCGATGAAACAAATCGATGCCCAAATGATCTTCCAGCAACTTGATCTGATGGCTGATTGCCGCATTGGTCACATGCAACTCTTCCGCCGCCCGCGTAAAATTCAGCCGCCTGGCGGCAACTTCAAAAACACGCAGCGAATTCAAGGGCGGAAGACGTTTAGACATGGGCATCCATCAAAAAACAATACGGTAACAGATGTTCATTAAATTTAGTTTAATGAAAGATTGAAATATTTTAAGGCGATGAGATGTTGGATTTCTGGCAGTATGGATGGGAAATTCGCGAGAATAAGAACAAAACCCCTCACCACAGACACACAGACACACAGAGAAAAGCAAGAGAAAACCTTTAAAAGTCTACTTTGATTTCGCCGTAAGTTTGGCCGCGGTTTGCCAGCCCAACTTACGAGACTACGGCCCCCTCCCCTTCAAGGGGAAGGAGCTAAGTCCGATAAATGGAATTTGTAATGCACCACCCCGACATTGAAATAATCTAAACGCAGTCTCAAAAATTAATCGCTGGCAAGACCAGGCGGGCATGGTTAAGCTTCTGCCACTTTCCAGCTCTTTATACTGATTCTTATTGCAATGACCCACATACTGACGATAGATACCGGCACCACCAATACCAGGGTGACCCTTTGGCGCGATGGCGTCGTGATTGCGCATCAGGCGCATGAAGTGGGTGTGCGTGATACGGCAATCAGCGGTAACCGCGAAAAACTGCAAAAAGGTGTGCGCGCCACTTTGCTGAAAACCCTGGAACAGGCCTGCCTGAATGAAGACGATATCAGCCTGATATTGGGTTCAGGCATGATCAGCTCTAACGTCGGCCTATTTGAACTGCCGCATGTACTGGCCCCGGCAGGCTTGCAGCAACTGGCGCGCGGCATGGTGTCAGTGACCATCCCCGAAGTATTTTCCAAGCCCCTGTGGTTTGTGCCCGGCGTGCGCAATGTAGTGGAAAACATGGGCCTGCATAATTGTGAATCCATGGACATGATGCGCGGTGAAGAAGTCGAAGTCATCGGCGTCATTGACCAGATGGGCATTACCGGCCCGGCAATGATGGTGATGCCGGGTTCGCACTCCAAGTTTGTGTGTATCGACGACAAGAACCGCATCACTGGCTGTGTGACCACGCTGGCGGGTGAACTGATGTATGTCATCACCCACAATACTATCCTGGCGCAATCGCTGGAATCTTCATTTGCCACCACCATCAGCCCCGAAATGCTATTGGCAGGTGCCAAATCAGCACAAACCATAGGCCTGGGTCGTACCTGTTTCAATGTGCGCATACTTGACCAGTTCACTATTTATGAACGCAATGACAGGGCCAATTTCCTGCTGGGTGCCATCCTTGGTGCCGACTTGCTGACACTCAAAAACAGCACGGCGATCAAGATGCTGCCAGGCACACCCGTCATCATCTGCGGCAAGCCCATCATGAAAGAAGCCCTGGCCTTGCTGATACAGAACGATGATTATTTCTCAGGCAAGGTGACCGTGGTCAGTGACGAAGTGCAGGCGCACCTGGCGGGGCTGGGTGCCATCAAAGTTGCCATGGCTCGCGGATTAATAAAATAAATAGGACTTACGTAAAATTGCCCCAGCAAGGCTCTTGCCGCCCACATACTGGTGCAGACCACAAGGCTGACCACAGAGACACTGTGCTTAGTGGTTTACATACTCGTTGAAAGAAATCATGACTAAAGAAATTACACGTTACGGCAATATTCCTCAGGGTGCTGGTGGGCAGCGCTTGCCATTTTCGCCTGCAGTGCGGGCTGGGGACTTTGTGTTTTGTTCTGGCCAGGTGGCCATGAAGGACAATGGCGAAGTCGAAGATGGTGGCATAGAAGCGCAAACGCGGCGCACCATGGAGAATGTCAAAAAAGTGCTGGCGCTGGCTGACTGCACACTGGCCGATGTCGTCAAGGTGACGGTATGGCTGGATGATACGCGCGACTTCTGGACTTTCAACCGCATCTATCTCGACTACTTTGGCGAACATCCACCGGCACGTTCTTGCGTGCGTTCTGAAATGATGGTTGACTGCAAGATAGAGATAGAAGTCACGGCATACAAACCAGTTTGACGTCCCCATAGGGCTTACGCAAAATTGTCCCAGCAAGGCGTAGCGACGAAGACAGTACTTTAAGTACGGCGAGGAGCTGCAACGCAGCTGGGGCGGTTTTGCGTAAGCCCTCGTCTTAACAACCGTAGATATAATCATGCACATGCAAATAGATACTGCCTACCGATCCATCTATGTCTATGCCTGGGATGTGCTGGATATCGGTGTATCCGCCTTTGTCGATGCGGCGCTGGCCATGGGTGTCACCGACGTCAGCCTGGCTTGCAGCTACCATGCAGGTAAATTCTTGCGGCCACATGCATGCAAGGGGCCAAAGGTTATTTTCCCTGAAGATGGCGTGCTGTATTTTGAACCACGGCAAGAACGATATGGAGAAATCAAGCCACAGGCGCATAGTGATGCAGCCATCCGCAATGTGCTGGCAGACTTATTGGCTGATGGCCGCCTGCGTGTGCATGCCTGGACAGTCTTGCTGCACAACAGCCGCCTGGGGGCGGCTTATCCACATCTGACGACGCAAAATGTCTTTGGTGACCGCTATATGTATAGCCTGTGCCCCATGCAGCCAGCCGTGCTGGAATATGCGCGTGCTGTTTGCCGTGATCTGGCGCAGCAATATGAGCCAAGCAGCCTGATACTGGAAAGCCCTGGCTGGCAACCCTATGCACATGGCTATCACCATGAATTTGCCCAGCTACCAACGAATGCCTGGCTGGATGTCATGCTGGGCCTATGCTTTTGCGATGCCTGCCAGCGTGCGGCAACTGAGCAAGGCATACAGATCAAGACTGTGCAACAACGCATTGCAGGCAATATCAACGACTACCTGAGCAACCCCGTGCCTGTCACCACCCATCAGGCACAGGACTGGATACAGGCAGACTTGCTCAGGGACCAGGAACTACGTGCCTTCATCTCCTTGCGCCAGCATCGTGTCACCAAACTGGTGAGCCAGATCGCTGCTGAATTACGCAAGACCACGCAACTGGCTATCATCCCCACGGTGCAAAGGCCAACCGCCGATTGCTGGCAGGAAGGCAGCGACCTGGCAGCCCTGGCTGACGTGGCAGATTATCTGGAAGTACCATTCTACGAACCCACAGCGGCACGCGCCATCCATGATGCGCGCCATACCCTGCGTGCCATCGGTGACAAACCAGAAAAGATACGGGCAATCTTGCGCCCCGGTTATCCTGATCTCAACACTGGTGCAGAACTGGATACCGCCATCACAGGTTTGCGTGAACTGGGCATCAGTGATTTTGCGTTCTACAATTATGGCTTGCTACCACAAAAACAATTGGATCATCTGGCAGCGACACTCAACAGCCAGTTTGGAAAGGATGTAGCATGAAACGTCATGTACTCATCACCGGAGCTTGCGGCGGCATAGGCAGCGTACTGTGCCAGCGCTTTATCGCGAATGGCGACCAGGTATACGCTCAGGATCTGCCGGGTGCAGCACTTGAAGCGCTGGTGAAAAAACTGGGGCCACAAGACTGTGTTGCCGTTGGCGCTGATCTGACTGATGCTGCCGCCCTGCAAGCCGCACTGGCAGCAGCCCTGCAAGGCAGTAGCATTGATGTTCTGGTCGCCAATGCAGGCGCAGCGCAAAGCCTGAACCTGGCCAGCACGACAGAAAGCAGCTGGAAGCAGGACATGGACCTGAACCTGAACGGTACTTTTCATAGCGTGGAAGCCGTGCGCAGCGGCATGCAGAGCAAACGCAAGGGCAATATCGTCCTGATAGGTTCAGTGAATGGCATGAGCTCGCTGGGCCACCCCGCCTATAGTGTCGCCAAGGCTGGCCTGATCAGCTATACCAAGGCACTGGCCATGGAACTGGGCAAGCATGGCATACGCGCCAATATCGTCTGCCCCGGCACAGTGAAAACCCAGGCCTGGCAAGCACGCGCCGAGAAAAACCCGCAAGTGTTTGAAGACTTGAAGAAATGGTATCCGCTGCAAGACTTTGCGACGCCGGACGACATTGCCGATGCAGTGCTGTTCCTGGCATCCGAAGCAGCACGCGTCATCACCGGCGTAGCCCTGCCAGTAGACGGTGGCCTGATGGCAGGCAACCGCGTGATGGCGATGGAATTGACGCAGGAAGAAATTTAGATAGTTGTTTAAGACCTTTCAACACAGAGACACAGAGTTTGCACAGAGGGGCACAGAGGAAAACAAGAAAACAAGAAAGCAAGAAAGCAAGAAAACAAGAAAACAAGAAAGCAAAATACCAAGAATTTAAAGAATTTAGAGAACCCCATGCTGAACCTGACATCACTGAATGAACAAAGCCTGTTACCCGGCACCAAGGGTCTGGCCCTGACTGCCCCGCTGCTGCAAAAAGACCTTGGCGCGCAAGCCTGGAATGTATTGAACGCCGACACCAGCTTCCCTGTCGCTGTATTGAAAGGCAGCGCCCTGCAACATAATCTGCAATGGATGAAGGCTTTCTGCGCCAGCCGTAACATCGTTCTGGCACCTCATGGCAAGACCACCATGAGCCCGCAACTGTTTGACATGCAATTGCGCAATGGTGCCTGGGGCATGACACTGGCGAATGTGAACCAGATGCGCGTAGCCCAGCGCTTTGGCGTCAAACGCGTCATCATCGCCAATCAGCTCGTCAGCAAGAGCGATATCCATTCTGCCCTGTCCTTGCTGGCAGAAGACCCTGAATTCATTTTTTATGCAATTTGTGATTCTGTCGTCGGTGTCAACATGCTGGCAGATGCTGTGCGTGAAGCGGGCTTGCAAAGACCCTTGCCCCTGCTGGTGGAACTGGGCTTTGCAGGTGGTCGCACTGGTTGCCGCAGCAGTCAGGAAGCGCTGGAACTGGCACGCCATATTCACCGCAGTCCTTACCTGCAACTGGCAGGCGTAGAAGGTTATGAAGGCTTGCTGGTTGGTAAAAACCGCGAGCAGGATTTAATGCAAGTAAAAAGCTTTTTGCAAGATATGCTGGCCCTGAGCCAGCAGGCAGACCGTGAACAATTATTTGACTTGCCCGAGATATTAATCTCTGCTGGTGGCTCTGCCTATTTTGACCTGGTGGGCGAGGAGTTTGCCAGCAAAATGAAACTCTCACTTCCCTTGCTGCCAATCTTGCGCAGCGGTTGCTATGTCACGCATGACCATGGTTTTTATCATGGCCTGGTGGAAGAAATGCATGGCCGCGTTGCTGACTTGCCAGCAGGTGGCTTGCGACCCGCACTGGAAGTCTGGAGCATGGTGCAATCGCGCCCAGAAATCGACCTGGCCATCCTGACCATGGGCAAGCGCGATGCTTCATACGACATTGACATGCCCTTGCCTTTTGCCACCCATAGACCAGGCCATGCCAGCGCCCCATTTGCCCTGCCTGCGGGCTGCAAGATAGAAAAGATGAATGACCAGCATGCCTACCTGCGCCTGCCCAAAGACAGTGGCCTTTGCCAGACCCTGGCAGTGGGAGACCTCATCGCCTGCGGCATTTCCCACCCCTGCACGACCTTTGACAAGTGGCCGTTGATGCTGGTGGTCGATGATACCTATCGCGTACAGTCTGCCATCAATACCATATTCTGATCATGCCAGACGGTACATTTGATGTCGTGATCAGCAACGCCCTGGTGTATGACGGCGGCGGCTGCGCACCCTACCCTGCTGACATAGGCATACACGGTCAAAAAATAGCAGCCATCGCCGCGCCTGCCAGCCTGAACGGGCTGCACATCATAGACGCCAAAGGCATGGCCGTGGCACCCGGCTTTATCGACGTGCATACCCATGATGACCGGGTAGTCTTGCAACAACCCGCGATGCAGCCCAAGCTGACGCAAGGCGTGACGACAGTCATCACCGGCAATTGCGGCATCAGCCTTGCACCCTTGCAAGCCAGTGCTGCAGTGCCTGCCCCCTTGTCGCTGATAGGCACACAAAAAGACTACCAGTTTGCCAGCGTGGCCGACTATGCCGCCGCCGTCACAGCTGCTGAGCCAGCCGTCAACGTCGGCATGCTGATAGGACACTCCACCCTGCGCGTGAATGCGATGGCAGACTGGGCAGGCCCAGCCAGCGCCACAGAAACCAGCCACATGCAAACGCTGCTGGCAGAAGGCATGCAGGCTGGCGCGCTGGGCTTCAGTTCCGGTCTGTTTTACCAGACCAGCAAGGCGGCTGACAATACCGAAGTCATCGCGCTGGCAAAGGTCTGCGCCGAGGCTGGTGGGGTGTACACCTCGCATATACGCGATGAATACAATGGCGTCATGGATGCCCTGGCAGAAGCCTGCGATGCCGGGCAAGCGGCAAATCTGCCCGTGATACTCTCACATCACAAATGCGCAGGCCCGGCCAACTGGGGACGCACGACCGAGACACTGGCTTATATCAGTGAGCGCCGTCGCACTCTGGCAGTGGGGCTGGATGCCTATCCCTATGCTGCTGGTTCCACCGTGCTAGACCCCGATTATGTTGATGGCGTCATCCGCATTATGGTGACATTTTCTGAACCTTACCCGGCCATGTCAGGACGTGATCTGGCAGACATTGCCGCTGAGTGGCAAGTCGATCAACAAGAAGCAGCGCGCCGCCTGCATCCCGCAGGCGCAGTCTATTTTCAGATGCGTGAAGATGATGTGCAACGCGTACTCAGCTATCCGCATACCATGATAGGTTCTGATGGCTTGCCACATGATGCGCATCCACATCCACGCCTGTGGGGTGCTTTCCCGCGAGTGCTTGGCCACTACGTGCGCGAAGAAAAACTGTTCAGCCTGGCTGAGGGCATACGCCGCATGACGACCTTATCTGCCGATCACTTTGGCCTCAAACAGCGTGGTCGCATCGCTTGCGGCTGCTGGGCTGATCTGGTGATTTTTGATCCCGACACAATAAGTGACGCAGCCACTTTTGCGCAGCCCAAACAAGCTGCCAAAGGTGTGCTGTGGGTATTGGTGAATGGCGTCATTGCCATGGCAGATGGCAAGCTGACTGGCAAACGCGCTGGCAAGGTTTTACGCAGGCAGGATGAGCGATTTTCGCACAATGACTGATGCTGGTTCGTCTGGCAAAGAAACAATGATGAGCTGGCCTGGAATGCCGAAGAGCATCAGCTCAGCAGCTTCTTGATGGCAAGTTGATTTTGGGCAGTGTTTGGCGAAGTAAAGCCAGAAAAGCTTCTCAGGCTGTAAAGAAACACAATCAACTTGTGTGCGACATCTCCAATGAATAAGACCAAAAAACTCACCACCGAGACACAGAGATGGCACAGAGGATTGAAATCCCTCAAGAAAACAATTCCTCTGCTTCTGCAAACCCATAAAAACTGCGCTCCATGGTTTTCCAGCTACCTGTCTTGCTGGCTTCTTCTGCAATATCACGCACCGTCCCCATCACTGCCAGCATGGGACAGACACCCAGGCTGACGCGGCTGGCACCGGCATTAAACAAATCCTGCGCGATCGGTGCACCTGGCATGGCCATGATATTGAGCGGTCCTTTGATCGCTTGCGCCAGACGTGAAATGATAGCCAGATCAGCCAGTGCCGGTACAAAGACCATGTCAGCACCGGCTGCCAGATAGGCATTGCCACGCTGTACGCTCATCGCTATGCGTGCCTCGATATCTTCACCCAGGCCAAGCAGAAAAGTATCCGTGCGGGCATTGATCCACAAAGGCAATCCATCCTGATCCGCTGCCTGCCTTGCCGCAGCAATGCGTGCACATTGGGCATCCACAGCAAACAAAGCTGTGTCGACAGAACCGTGAGAATTGTCTTCAAGATTGACACCAACGACACCGGCAGCGATGACCTGCCTGATGGTCTCTGCCACCGCTTCCGGCGCAGCACCATAGCCAGCTTCGATATCAGCGTTGACAGGCACGTCGACTGATTTAGCGATAGCGGCAATTTGCGCCACCATTTTGTCGCGCCCTATCAGTTCGGCATCACAAAAACCCTGAGCATAAGCAATGCCGCCGCTGGTCGTACCAAGGGCAGGGAAACCGGCCCTGGCAAAAATACGGGCGCTGGCGATGTCCCAGGCATTGGCCAGCAGGAAATGGCCTTGTTGATTTAATTGACGAAATTGCTGGGCCAGTTTGATTTGTTGTTGCATGGTGGGTTCTCTTTTATTGTGCTTGAAAGATGCGCATTGTTCCATAGCGTAGTACCCCTGACTGGCAGTTTTCGGCCCTTGTAATTTGCATACTATTTCTGATTTCCACCTATTGCGTGACAGGCATGAGGATGCGACACTATGCCTTCTTCCATCTCGTCTTGCCCAATGAAAAAAACAATACCCAAAGTGCTGGCACTCGACCTTGAAGGCACACTGATTTCAAACGCCATGAGCCAGATTCCGCGCCCTGGCCTGTCTGAATTCCTGGAGCGTTGCGCTGCACTTTTCCCACGGCTGGTCATGTTCACGACAGTCAAAGAAGAAAAATTCCGCCAGATTGCCCGGCTGCTAGTGGACGAAGGCAAGACACCAACATGGTTTGCCAATATTGAATACATCAACTGGCAAGGTGAAACCAAGAATCTGGAATTTATACCGAATGCAATAGTGGAAGAAAGCATCCTGGTCGATGATTTTAAATCTATGTGCATCCCGGCCAGGCTGCGCAATGGATGCCGATAGAATTTTTTGATTATCCTTATCCTGAGGATGACAGGGGTTTATTCAAGATGCTGGAAAAACTGGAGGCAATGCTGGCGATGCTTAAAGAGAGGTCATGAGCATGGAAGATCTACAAAGCGTTTGCAAATATCTCGAAGAAAAAGGTTTGCAAACCGGGCTAAGTTCAGCAGAGAGTATGTATGTCAAAAAAACTGGAGATGCCAGTCTGGAAATACGTGTCATCAGTAATCGTTTCAATTTGCGACGTTGGGATTATGTACCCGGCCCTGGTGAAGATGACTTCTGTTTCGATATTGATAGCCTGGACGAAATAACACTAATCGTCTGGAATTATTTCTTCGCTCAACCAATAAAAATCGCGGACTGGGATATCGCCCTGCACCGCTATCCATATTGGTCTTTGCAAGAGATGCAATACAGACTGGCAAATCTGGTACATGTAACTCAGGACCAATTTCAAGCCATCCATGAGGAGCGTTACAAACGCTATGAGCGGACTTCCATTGAATATCTTACACGTCTGGATATTGCAGAAACAACTCAATTCATGTGCTGTGGCAAGCACATGATAACCGGGGAAAAATTGATGATACGACGTGATATGCAAGAGGCATATGCTGTGCGGCTAGAATGAAGCATGGAATTCATTTGCAATCATGTTCATGCGCATCGAGCAATTTGTATTTCACATAAAAGAAACTCTCATACAGCAATGCCTGGCTTTTTGACCGCCAGCTGACATACCGGCTGGTCGGTGTAGCAGCTGAGATAGCATGGATATGCAACTCATTCGCCATAGCCATCGCCCGCCTCATATGCAGTGGGTCACTGACGATCAGCACTTTTTGCAGTTTTTGTTCCTGCATGAGCTGGCAAGCCTGCACCAGGTTTTGCCAGGTATTCGTCGAGCTTTCTTCTATCAAAATCTGCGCGGCAGGAACGCCTTCAGCCATCGCGTACTGACGGGCCGCGGCTGATTCTGACAGGCGATCACCGGCACTCAAGCCGCCGGTAAAGATCAGGTAAGACACGTGACCAGTTTTGTATAGCTGTATGCCGTGTTTGATACGCTCGGCAAATACTGGTGATGGCTTATCTTTCCAGACGGATGCTCCCAGCACTATCGCCGCATCTGCTTTGATCTTTCCAGGCTCTGCAAATTTCTGGCTGAGCAGTGCAGGATAATAAGCGATGCTCAGCAAGACCTGGATATACGCAGCCAGCAAAAGCAGGACCAAGAATACAACAAGGCGCTTGGCGTTGATTGTGCTGAAGTAGCGACGCAGCGCAGGCAAACGGGATATCACTTAGGCTTACTGTTTTCTTAGCACGCGCCAGGGCTTGCTGATTTTGGGGTCTACCGGCACGCGTTTTTCATTGCTCGCATAATCATCTTCAAACACTGCCCAAGTTTCTCCACGCTGGAACAGATACCAGAATGGCAGTTTGCGGCCCTCTACACGCAAGGGAGTGCCGTACAAATCGAGTTCAGATAAATCCAGTGACAGACTGGCTTTGGATGGCTTGCCATTGATGCTAAGTCTGCCGTTCTGAAAACACCATTGCTCTTTTTCTTCGCCGACATAACAGCCTTGTATGATGCGTGCCAGATACAAATCAGCTTCTTTTTGGGCAAGCCTGCCCAGGCGTTGATAAGGGCCTTGTTCTGTCCTGCGTTTGCCATCACCAAGCAACCAGATTTTGTCGCCTTGCAGACGCAGGCAATATGCTGTTTCGTCACCCTCATGCCAGGCCAGGTTTTGTTTGATTTGACCGTCTTTGATGGTTAGCGCCACTTGCTGGCCATCCGTCGCCGCCATCGCGCCAGTCCAGTTGCCATGTTTTTTCAGCAAATCAAGAAAAGAACTGCTGCTCCAGTAGCCTTCCTGTTTCTTAAGCCCGGCATCACCAGTGCAGAGCTTGTCTGATGCAGCCATGGCAATTGATGCACAGGACAACAGCAGAGCGATGCTGATTTTTTTGATGATGGAAGCCATGTTTGATTTTTTCATCTTGAAGACCTTATTCCATCGCATGCAAGTAGTCAATCCAGAGTTGAAAGTAGCGTTTCAATTCTGCTTTGCGTATGTGAGTATCGGCATGATGGATTAAAAAATCTGCCTGGTTTTGCAATTTGTCAGCCAGCAGCATTTTTCTGACCTCTGGCAATATCCATCCCACATACAAGTGCAGATCAGCGATTTCCCAGGTATCTGTATGTGGCTTGCACAAATAGGCATTGGCAGCACGTCGGTATTCCATGACCAGCAAGATCACCTCTGGCGAAAAAGCTGATACCAGGGGTGCGTATGTCGCTAGTTCCTGATCTGCCTGAAACAGTGGGTGCAGACAAAAAGCCTTTAAGGCGTTGAGGCTGGCATCCAGAGTTATCATGATTTCCAGGCCATCATCGATATGCTTCATCAGCAATTCCTGGCTGCGTGCGGCCTGGCGCGCTCCGTAGACTTTGCTGATTTCCTGGTATTCCCTGGTTTCTGTGATTGCGTGTTTTAACACTATACTTGCCTGAAATTTTCCATGTTTAGCTTCGCCAACATACACGAGCTTATGCAGTAGATTTTAACAGAACAGCAAAGTCAAATCGCCTGATCTTGACCTTGCTGCCAGATTGCGATCTGTTTAGTTTGTCTTCTTTGCCAGGTTGACCGTCATCTTGATATCAAAGTCCAGTTGCTTATCCGGCGTTTCTTTTTGCAATGTGGCTGTTTGATTCAAGCCTGTGATGAGTTTGGGTTCTGCCACCAGCGCCCCATCTTTCTCGACTTTCATGGCGATGACGACGGCATCTTTGTACTTGTCTGCCGGTGCTGGCAGCAAGGTGAAACTGATTTCCCATTTGGCTTGCTGTTTTTTTGATGTCAGACCTATTGTGGCTTGCTTGCCCTGCTCGACCATGACGGTAGGTGAAAGAGTTTCGCCGCCTACGCTGATATCGGTATTGACGAGATAGCTATCGACACCGGCTTTAATGGCTTCCTGTTTCTGCGCAGCTTGAGTAAGCACCACACTGCTTGGCGTGACAGCCCAGGCACTATAGGCGCTGGCAGCGCACAAACCGCTCAGCATGAGATAGGAGACACTACGTTTAAACAGACCAGGTTTTGACTGTTGCAATTGCATGATTCTTTCCTTCAAAGGATGGTGGGACGGCCAATGACAGGCCAGGGCGCTGGGGGTGATACTGAGCTGGGTTTTGAGCATGGCTTCGGCATAGGTACGCCTGGCTTGTGGGTCTTGTGTTATCACAAGGGCGTCACAGGCCAGTTCCTGATCGAGTCGAAAACACCTTGCCGCAATAAACATCAAGGGGTTAAACCAGAACAGGCATTGCATCAAGGCGCACACGGTATTGGCAATGACATCTCCACGACCTTGATGCACCAGTTCATGACGGATGATAAGTGCCTGTTCTGCTGCGCTATAACGCTCAAAAAAATCTGCTGGCACGATGATTTTTGGCTTGAAAAATCCTGTTAGCGCGGGGCCAATGTCATTATCACTGGTAAGGTAGAAGCCCTCGCATTTGATCAATGTTCCCATACGGCGCAAGAAACGCTGGTGCTGTATTCCAAACAGCACCAACATGCCAATGCCACCTATCGCCCAGACGCTGACAAGCATTGTGGGCCAGATACTGGCTGGTGCTATGTCTAGCAAAGCCATGCTGGAAATGACCTGGTCAGCAGGAGCGCCATGCGCCGTGGTCATGTCCAGATATTGGCGATGCGGGAAAAGCATGGCAATCAAACTCAATGGCAAAATGCCCCATAGCTGATAGGCGATACTGGCACCAGCTAGCCTTCGCAATCCTTGCCGGACAAGCAGGATGAAGACAATCAATACACTGGTGACCAGGCAAGCCAGCAATGCGGGCTGCAATAAACTATTCATCATCACCCAGCTCCTTGATCAGACGTTTGAGTTCGGCGATATCCTGTTTGGATAATTTTTTTTGTTCGCTAAAGTGGGCAACCAAAGGCGCAATGCGGCCATTGAACATACGGTCCAAAAATCCCTTGCTCTCGGACATCAGCCATTGCTCGCGCTTCAAGATTGGCGAGTACAGAAAGCGCCTGCCGTCTTTTTCTGCCTTGATCGCACCTTTCTTCAGCAAACGGTTCAGCAACGTCTTGACTGTGGCTTCCTGCCAGTCTTGCTGTTGCACAAGAATGGCACTGACCTCTTCGGCCGCCAGGGGATGGCGTTGCCACAGGGTTTCCATAACCAGCGATTCTGCTTCGCTGATGGCGATGTTTTTCATTATTGTCTCCGGCAATATCAATCAATTACAGATGTAATCGATAATTGATGATTACACGTGTAATTATTCAAGTCAACAAACAAATGCTTCTCCGTAAAAACTTTGCTTGCATGCGCAGGTCAAGGATTGCATAATTGGCCTTACCAATTTACAACTGGTCAACCAATAAGGATGTTATGCAATACTGCAAAAAGAGTCTGACATGCAAGTCATGGCTGCCCAAGATCATACTGCTACTCGCCTTTCTGAGTGGGCAAAGCTTTGCTGCCGACAATGATGCAGGTAAGGCGCGCTATCAAAACCCTGTCATCCATGCCGACTATTCTGACCCTGATGTGATACGCGTAGCCGACCGCTATTACATGACTTCATCGAGCTTCAATAGCGCTCCTGGCCTGCCTTTGCTGGAATCGGCAGATATGGTGCACTGGCAACTGGTTGGGCACGCCCTGCCCCAGCAACTACCGTTGGCAGACTTTGTACAACCACAGCATGGCAAGGGAGTGTGGGCGCCTTGTCTGCGCTATCACAATAATCGCTTCTGGATTTTTTATCCTGACCCGGACCAGGGTATTTATGTGATGACAGCGGAAAAATTCCGTGGCCCCTGGAGCACTCCTCATCTGCTGCTGGCGGGCAAGGGCATCATTGATCCTGCCCCCTTGTGGGATGACGATGGACAGGCTTATCTTGTCCACGCCTGGGCCAAAAGCCGTGCTGGTTTCAATAATGTGCTGAGTCTGCGTCGCATGAACAACGAGGCAACCAGGATACTGGATAGCGCAGGCCAGATCATCGTCGACGGCAATAAACTGCCCAACTACAAAACCCTGGAAGGACCCAAGCTACATAAGCATCAAGGCTATTACTATATATTCGCCCCTGCTGGTGGTGTAGAAGAAGGCTGGCAATCAGTCTTTCGCTCGCGTCATATCGCGGGACCATATGAAGACAGAATAGTCATGGCACAAGGCGCGTCGACCACCAACGGCCCGCACCAGGGTGCCTGGGTACAAACGCCGCAAGGCACTGACTGGTTTTATCACTTCCAGGACAAGCGCGCCTATGGCCGCATCGTCCACTTGCAACCGATGCACTGGAAAGATGGCTGGCCGGTCATAGGGACTGACATCGACAATACCGGCAAGGGTGAGCCTGTACTCAGCCACGCCATACCGCTGGCGGGAAATTTTCCTGTCACAGAACCAGCTACCACAGATGAGTTCGACCAGCAGCAACTGGGTCTGCAATGGCAGTGGAATGCCAACTGGAAAGCCACCTGGTTTTCACAGACAGCCAGGCCAGATCATTTGCGCCTGTATACACAATATGACACCAGCTTTATTGCTGAAAAAAATTTGGTAAATGTACCCGCATTGTTGCTGCAAAAACTGCCAGCAGAACAATTTACAGTAGACGTGAAACTGGACGTCAGCCACCTCAAACCTGGTGGTAGTAGCGGCCTCATCCTGTATGGCCTCAACTATGCATGGCTAGGGGTGCGGCAGCAGGCGCAGGGGCACGAACTATTGTTAGCTGCCTGCATCAAGACAACGGTGGCTGCTGCCCCATGCACAGAAACTATTCAGGCCAGCCTGCCCTGGCCTAGCAACATCGCCTACTTGCGCATGCAGGTACAGGCTGGCGGAAAGACCCGCTTCTACTACAGCTCTGACCAGCAGCAATATTCAGCGATAGGTATGGCATTCACCGCCAGCATGGGGCGCTGGGTAGGTGCGCAGATGGGCCTGTTCAGCATCAGCAACGACACAACTGCATCGGCGAACAACTTTGTGGATTTCGATTACTTCAGGGTCACAAAAAATTAATCCTTGCCCACCAGTGCATTGATAAAGCTGCTAGCAGCCTGCATGACTTGCTGGGCCGACCAGCCTGGTTGATACAGACTGGCACCCAGTCCAAAACCATTCGCCCCCGCCTTCAAATACGCTTGCATGCCTGCCGGTTTGACGCCACCCACTGGCAGGCACAGGCTATCGGCAGGCAAGACCGTACGCCAGGCTTTTAACACCGTAGATGGCACCGACTCTGCGGGAAACAACTTAAGCCCATCCGCCCCCGCATGCAGTGCTGCAAAGGCTTCACTGATGGTCGCTACTCCAGGCAGGCTGTACATGCCACGCTGCCTGGCCGCTGTGATCAGGGCAACATCCGTATGCGGCATGACAATCAAACCGCCCCCCACATCCTGCACCTGCCCCACCTGCTCCAGCCGCAATACCGTCCCCGCTCCCAGCAAACAATCCTCAGGTAAAGCCCTGGCCAGCACACCTATGCTGCGCAAGGCATCGGGCGAATTCAGGGGTATCTCCATACAGCGAAAACCTTGCTCGTACAGACCCAGGGCAATTTCTTCGCATTCATGGGTCTGGATGCCGCGCAGGATCGCGACCAGGGGGATGGGATTAAGGTAGGTGGAAAAATTGGTGGATGGGGACATGGTGAAATTTTCGGGTGAAGTATTTGACAGTGCTTAGGTAAGTATATTGCTTTAACATTCGAGTAGCCGGATTATGAATCTGGGGACTGCTGTTGCTGTTGCTGTTGCTGTTGCTGTTGCTGTTGCTGTTGCTGTTGCTGTTGCTGTTGCTGTTGCTGTTGCTGTTGCTGTTGCTGTTGCTGTTGCTGTTGCTGTTGCTGTTGCTGTTGCTGTTGCTGTTG